>JAZUSJ010000279.1:0-20931 GCA_045606685.1 Eubacteriales bacterium | reverse complement strand
CCGATAGACATAATGGGATCAATTAGAGCAAAATCTGTGAAACGCATTACAGTAGCACCGACAAGAACAACGATCCATCCAAGCACGTCCTCAAGCATATGCAGATTGACCGCCTTTTGATTGATCGACTCCCCGTGATGTGTCAGGAGTGCCGCAAGGAAATTGATCAGAACACCGATGACCGCGAACAGGATCATGCTGTCGTAATGGATCTCGGTGGGGTAAAACAGTCTGTGTACCGAGCCCATAATGACTGCTATTGAGCCGATCAGCAGCACACACGAGGTGATCAGGCCGCCCAAAACCGAGTAGCCGACGTAACCGTACGTGTAGTTGTCATCGGGCTTTTTCTTGCTTTTTCGCTCAAGCAGATAGGAAAGTCCGATGCTGAGTGCATCTCCGAGATCGTGAACCGCATCGGATGAAATGGCTACGCTGCCGCTGAGCATGCCGCCAATGAATTCAAAGATGGAAAAACCCAGATTGAGAATAAAGGCTATGAGAATTTTTCTGTCGCTTTTCATATGTCCTCCTGTTGACAATTCATGTTATTTAGCATATAATATATTCATTATCGAACATATCGTTCGATAATATTATATGGATATCGGACACAAAATGCAACATATGAATGCTCTCTGTCGTTCGATACCGAACAAAAAGCCAAAATTGTATGGAGAGAATATGGACAGAAGACAGAGAAAAACCAGAGAAGCGATTTTTAGCGCGTTTATTGCGTTGCTTGCAAAGAAAAGCTTTGATCATATCACGGTAGGCGAGATCATTGACAGGGCAGACGTTGGCAGGGCAACCTTTTACGCGCATTTTGAAACAAAGGACGAGCTGCTGCGCGCACTTTGCGCAGAGCTGTTTGATCACGTGTTTGAGTCTGCCTTGGGCGACGAGCGTGCGCACTCGCATATTTTTGATTGCCAGGCACCCGATTCGGTGTTTTTGCACCTTTTGCAGCATTTGCAAAAGAACGACAATCATATTTTGCAGTTGCTTTCTTGCCCCAATAACGAGCTGTTTCTGCGGTATTTCAAGGACGGCTTGCGCGAGCTTGTTCAAAGGGAGCAAACGCAGCTTGGACTTTCCAAGCCGGAGCAGCTGCCCGACGATTTTTGGATCAATCACATCACCGCCACGTTTGTCGAAACCGTCCGTTGGTGGGTAAGCCACGGCATGAAGCAAACACCGCAGACCGTCGCACAGTACTTCTTGACGGTGGTGTGAGCGAGCATTATTTCTGCAGTACATGTGGAAGCTATTCATACAAAACAAGGACTGCATCACGTAGATACAGTCCTTGTTTTGTGTGAAATTATGTTATAATCAGCACTTCTTGATCAATCTGATAAAGAACTCCACCGAATGGTTGAGCGTTTCAAGTCTGATCTTTTCGTTATTGCCGTGAATGGTGGCGCGCTCTGCGCTGGTCAGATCCATGGCGGAGAAGCGGTAGACGCGATCCGAAATGCGTCCCCAATGGCGGCAGTCCGAGCATTGCACCATGAGATAAGGCGAGACGATGCAGCCCTTCCAGGTGGATGCCACCGCGCTTGCTACCTTATCCCAGCCCGCGCAATCGGTGCGCGAGATACGGCTGGGGTTCATGCCGTGCAGGCAGGTAACCTCTACGTTTTCGTCCTTGACCGTCTTTTTGATATAGGCCAGCGCCGAGTCCATGTCATCCGCGGGATTGAGGCGGATATTAGACACCAGCGATGCTTCGGGGGGAATGACGTTGGAGGCTGACGAGCCTTGCATCTGAGTAAAGGCCACCGTGGTGCGCATGAGCGCATTCAGCTCACCACCGCCCTTTTTGCAGATCATATCAAGCACGGGCAAAAACAGACGGATATTGGCGAAAATGACCTTGTAAACAAAGGAGGAATGACGGCCAAGCGTATCAAACATCTTGGCCGCGGGGGGCGTCAGCTTTGCCTTGAACGGATGGCTTACCATGCGCACGCAGGCTTTGCTCAGGCGATCAACAGGCGCGCCCGGCTTGGGTGCGGAGGCGTGACCGCCGCCCGACTTGACGGTATATTTGACGTCCATCATGCCTTTTTCTGCAATGCCGATCATGCCGCAGGGGGCTTTTACACCGGGGAACACGTTTTCCACCACAGCACCGCCCTCGTCCAGCACGAATGCAGGCTCGATCTTATTCTGCTCAAAGTAGTCCACGATATGCACAGCGCCCTTGCCGTTGATCTCCTCACCGCCCGAGAATGCAAAATATACGTCACATTCGGGGGTGAAGCCTTGTGAGATCAGCGTATCGGCCGCAAACAGAATGCCGTTGAAGGTCACCTTGGTATCCAATGTGCCGCGTCCCCAAACGCAGCCGTCCTTTAAGATGGCCTCGAATGCGGGCACGTCCCATGCGTCCTCGTTGACGGGAACGACGTCGTAGTGCGCCATCAGCACGGCAGGATTGCCATCGGTCTTGCCCTTCCAATGAAACAGCAGTCCTCGGTCGGGCATGCGCTGCATGGTGCAGGTTGCAAAAACGCTGGGATAAAGAGAAGGAAGAGAGTCGATCAGCTTCTCAAATTCCGCGTCGTCCTCAAGCGAGGGATCGCGATAGGACACCGTCTTGCAGCGCACCAGCGTGCGAAGCGATTCGGTGGCGCGCTCCTTGTCAAACTCCACGGGCGACTCGTCCACGGGCGGCTGCGCCTTTGGCTTGAAAGCAAGCGCACGGATCAGAATGATTGCAAGAAAAATCACGATGACTGCAACGATCGGAATGGCCCACATAGATCAAAGCACTCCTTTCTTGTAAAGGATTCTTGCGTAGATCACGGTTACGACCACGCCAACAGGTACCATAATGCCCACCGTGCCTGCGTTGAGCGCGGGGATGAAGATGAACAGCACCAGCATGAGAATGACGGGCGCGATCGAGAGCTTGAGATTCTTGGAAATGAACACGACTGCAAGGCCGCCAAACAGGGCGGGCAGGATCATATCAAATGCGGGAACAAGAATGGGAGAATTGAGAATGGGCGTCAGCGGTACGATAAAGATCACACCCAGCAGGATGATCAGCGTGGTGACAATGCTGGAGACAGCGATCGCAATGGTGGAAATAACCTCGCCCTCCTCGTCGCTTGCCTTGACACCTGCACGCTCCATGGCGTCAATGGCGCAGGGCAGCTTCAAGTTGGAAATGTTGCCCGTGATAAAGGAAAGGTAGGTGCCGCCCGCGCCCAGCATGGGGACGTAGGTAAAGATCTCCACGATACCGACTGCCCAGTACATGGGAGCCGTGGCGATCACACCGCCCAAAAGCACCTTCCAGTTGGGCATGGTCTGGAAAATCAGCGAAACTGCGAGAGGGAAGAGCAGCAGCACGATGCCGACTACGATGCCCCAAATGCGTCCGTAATGGTGAACGCTGTCCATATATGTCATATTCTTCTTCATGTCAAACACCTCCACCAAGTAATGCAGTAAAGGGAATGGCACTCGCCATACCAACGACTAAGCTGGCAGGCAGCGCGTAGTCGGTCAGCCAGCGGATCTTTGCTTTGGTGGCGATCAAGCCAAGCACCGCCATGACGATGGCCGAAACCGCCATGACGCACACGGGAATCAGTCCCGAGGTGTCACCCTTGACGATCAGACCGACGTCGCAGAACACATAGCCAAGAAATGCGGAGATCATGCCAAGGAACATGGCGTTGTTAAAAATCTCGCCCCATTTTTTGTCCTTCATGCCGATCTTGGACATACCGCTTTGCAGCTTTTTGGTGACAAAGGGAACGAAAACAAGACCTGCTGCTATGCCCACGGTCATAACCCAGGCAATGGTGACAAAGATGGAAGCATCGGTCACGGTCGTGCCTGCGCCCATGCCTGCGGCCTCCAGCGCGTTGCCTGCAGCCACGGTTTCATACGTGATAGAACCGATAACCGACAGGCGCAGCCAGGGAAGTGCCAGGCCAAGGCTCTTGGACAGCGCAATTACACCGACAAGCACCGCCACGGCAGGGGCAATGGTGAACAGCGCTGCCGAAGAGATGGTCTTGCTGATGGTGCCTTTTGCAATGCCAAGCTGCTTTGCACGCTTGACGGCACGGACTAAGAAAAAGACGGATTGTGCCAATACCAATGCGATAATGGCTCCCACAATGACAAACAGTATGGGATGATTGACGTTAAAATCCATAGGGGGAAACCTCCTGTATGTTGATATCCATATTTTAGCACACCATGCAGCATTTTGCAAGTCATTTTACCAAGATAAAGCAAAATATGCCCGAACTCTCCTTGCAAAAGCGAGACCTTTATGCTATAATACGCTTGAATGAATTTTTGGAGGTGCCTATGCCGTATTCCAAATTGCCGCCCGTGCGCCCTGAGGCGCACATGGAGTTCCCGCATTTCCCAAGCCGCTTTCATGCCGCGGTGTTTCGCTTGTGGGAAACCGTACCCGCAGAGCGTATCGCGCTTGCGCTGGAGCTGCCGATCTCTGCCGTTTTGCAAGCGGCTGACGAGATGGGGCTGCCCGCACAAAAGGTCAACCCCGCATGGCAGACGCGCGGCTATATCACCACCATCCGAAATGCTTGGCATCTCCTGCCTTATGAAAACTTACTGCTTTTGCTTGATTGGAGCGAGGAAAGACTGGCAAGTGCGCTCAAGGAGGACGACTTTTTCGGTGAAAAGCTGGGCGGCTACAAGCCTTATTGCGAGAAGATCGAACTGCCTGTGCTTAACAAGGCGCAAAAGGCGCAGCTTTCTCGCATCAAGGCGATTGTCAAGCAGCACTTTTCGGGCATTTTTGATGGCAAGCCTCCGTTTGCGTTTTTTGAAGGGGGCAAGCAGGGGAGCGATGTGCAGAGCACGGACAGACTGCGCCTGATCTATTCCTATTGTGGGCTTTACGCAACGGCACTTGATGCGGATATTTCGCTCTCTTACCCCGATGAAATGCTGTCTATGTACCGCGAGCTGGGTGTCAACGCCGTGTGGCTGCCTGCTCTGCTGTATCAGCTTGTGCCTTTCCCGTTTGACGAGTCGTATTCCGAAGGTTGGCAGATGCGTCAAGCGCGCTTGCGCGAGCTGATCGCGCGTGCGGCGGCCTACGATATCAAGGTCTATCTGTACCTCAATGAGCCAAGATGCATGCCCAACGCGTTCTTTGAGGCGCATCCCGAGTTGCTTGGTAAGAGAGACGCGGAGTACAGCGCGCTTTGCACGCAGAATCCCGCGGTCATGGCATACCTGCGCTCTGCTGTGCGCACGCTGTGCGAGAGCGCGCCCGGACTCGGCGGATTTTTCGCCATCACCTGCTCGGAAAATCTGACGCATTGCAAGTCGCGCATGAGCGGCGAGGAATGTCCCGTGTGCCGCGATATTCCGATCGAGCGGCTGGTTGCCGAGGTGCTGTGCGCCATTTGTGAAGAATCGAGCGCGGTTGATCCCAAAATGCGTACCATCGTATGGACATGGGCGTGGGATGACTTTATGACCGAGCAGCAGATGCGCGCGTGCATTGATATGCTGCCGCCCGAGATCATCATACAAAGCAACAGCGAGGCCATGCTGGAATTTGAGCGCGGCGGCGTGCATGGATGCGTGCGCGATTACAGCATTTCAATCCCCGGTCCCGCACCGCTTGCAAAGAGCGTGTGGGAGTATGCAAAAGCGCGCGGCCACCAAGTATCGGCTAAGGTGCAGGTCAATTCCAGCTGGGAGTGCAGCACCTTGCCGTACTTGCCCGTGTTTGACTTGATCCGCGAGCACATGATGGGGCTCCGCTTGGCAGGCGTGGAGCATCTGATGCTTTCCTGGACGCTTGGGGGATATCCCTCGATCAGCCTCAAAATCGCATCCGAGTGTCTGAAAGATCCTTCCGAGCAAGCGTTTTTTTCGCTTCTGACGCATGAGTTTGGCGAGTGGGCAGATACCGTGAGGAAGGCCTCCCGGGCCTTCTCCGAGGCTTTTTCTGCCTTTCCGTTTGATGTGCGCAGCCTTTACTACGGCCCGCAGAACGCAGGCCCCTCCAATCTGCTTTATGCAAGCCCGAGCAACTTTCCCGTGACCATGACCTGCTACTCCTACGACGCGCTGGACTCCTGGCGTGCGATCTATCCGCGCAAGGTGTATGCCGAGCAATGGCGCATGCTCAGCGAGGGCTGGAGCGCGGGAGTTGCCTTGCTTGAAGGCATGCCCGATTGCGAATATTTGCAAATGGCCGAGGCGGCTGACGCCATCTTTGCCTCATGCTATGCCCAAGTGCGCTTTATCATAGCGCGGGAGCAGGGAGATACCGAAACCATGCGCAAGATTGCAGCCGAGGAGCAGCAAAACGCGCTTGACTTGTACGTCCTGATGCAAAAAAATCCCCGCATCGGCTACGAGGCGGCGAATCATTATTATTACAATAAAGGAATGCTGGCAGAAAAGGTGATCAGCTGCGCGGAAATCGCGCAATCGAAATGAATAATGAATAATGAATATATTCATCTCATAGAAAAAGAGGCCGTCTTGCGACGACCTCTTTTTCTATGGTCTATTACTTTTCTTTTTTCTTTGCAACGGCTCTCTGGATCAGCTTGACGAGCTCGACTACGGGGATCATAGTCAGGCCAAGGCCGATTGCGATCGCGTATTCCACGATACCAACAGATGCAAAGCCGAATGCGTTTGCAAGGAAAGGAATTTCGCAAACCAGCGTGGTTGCCAGCAGCGCACCTGCGCCTGCCAGCCACAGAACCCAGTTCTGAGAGGGCAGCTTGAAGATGCTGCCGCGCTGAGAACGCATGTTGAAGCTGTGGAAGATTTCAGCCATGGACATGGTCAAAAAGGCCATGGTCATGCCGTGGTCACCGTTTGCGGCATCGCCTGCGATCTCGTGACCGATGAAGTAGGACGCAAGAGTCAGAATCGAAACCAGAACGCCCTGATACAGGATATCCACACCCATACCGCCTGCAAAAACGCCTGCCTTTGCATCTCTGGGCTTACGGTTCATGATGTCGGGCTCTGCCTTTTCCATACCGAGTGCAAGTGCAGGGAAGCAGTCGGTCACAAGGTTGATCCAAAGCAGGTGTACGGGCTCGAGAATGGTAAAGCCGAGCAGGGTTGCGGTAAAGATCGAAATAACCTCACTCATGTTGGAGCCAAGCAGGAACTGGATCGCCTTACGGATGTTGTCGTAAATACGGCGGCCTTCCTCAACGGCACCTACAATGGTTGCAAAGTTGTCGTCGGTCAGCACCATGTCTGCTACGTTCTTGGTCACGTCGGTACCGGTAATACCCATACCAACGCCGATGTCTGCGGACTTGATACTGGGTGCGTCGTTGACACCGTCACCGGTCATAGCCGTGACGTAGCCTGCCTTGCGCCAAGCGTTGACGATTCTGGTCTTATGCTCGGGCTGTACGCGCGCGTAAACACTGATGTTCATGAACTTGGACTCAAATTCTGCGTCGTCCATGTCGTTGAGCTGTGCGCCTGTGATCGCGTAGGTTTCTTCGGTGATAATGCCAAGCTCCTTGGCGATTGCGACTGCGGTATCAACGTGGTCACCCGTGATCATGATGGGACGGATGCCTGCACCGCGGCACTGTACGATTGCGTCCTTGACCTCGGGACGAACGGGGTCGATCATACCGCAAAGGCCAACGAAGCAAAGGTCGGTTTCAAGATAATCAGCCTCAAAATTGTCGGGCTGTGCGTTCCATACACGCTCGGAGCAAGCCAGCACGCGCAGCGCCTTGTCTGCCATTGCCTTGTTTGCAGCGAGAATGGAGCTCTTGTATTCCTCGGTCATGGGAACGGCAACGCCGTCCTTGAGGTAGTGGGTGCATTTGCCAATGACAACGTCGGGCGCGCCCTTGGTGTACTGAACGGTCTTGCCGTCCTCGGTGTGCACGGTGGACATCATCTTTCTGCCCGAGTCAAAGGGCGCTTCACCGCATCTGGGAGCGCTTGCCTTGAGGTCGTATTTCTTCATGCCAAGCTTATCGGCCCAAACGACCAAAGCGGCCTCGGTAGGCTCACCGGTCACGCCACCGTCACGGTCAATCTCTGCGTCGCAGCAGAGTGCCATGGCCTTGGCAATATACTGCTCGTTGTCGCCAAAGTGGTCAACAACGGTCATCTTGTTCTGCGTCAGCGTACCGGTCTTATCCGAGCAGATGATCTGCGCGCAGCCCAGCGTTTCAACGGCGGTCAGGCGGCGGATGATGGCATTACGCTTGGACATTTTGGTGACACCGATCGAAAGCACGACGGTGACGACTGCTGCAAGACCTTCGGGAATTGCGGCAACTGCCAGAGAAACGGCAACCATAAAGGAGGGGAGAATGGTATCTGCAAAGCTGAAGTTGCCTGCACGGATCAGCTGTACGCCAAAGACGACAACGCAAATGCCAAGCACCAGCCAGGTCAGGATCTTGGAAAGCTGTGCGAGCTTGCGCTGCAGGGGAGTCTGTCCCTCTTCTGCCTCGGAGAGCGCACCTGCGATCTTACCCATCTCGGTTTCCATGCCGGTAGCGGTCACAACTGCAGTACCGCGGCCGTAAACAACGGTCGAGCCCATGTACAGCATGTTCTTGCGGTCGCCCAGGGGAACGTCCTTTTCGCCTTCTTTAAGGTAAATGACATCAATAAATTTGGTAACGGGTACGCTCTCACCTGTCAACGCAGCCTCTTCCACCTTCAAAGACGCGTTTTCAAGGATTCTTGCGTCTGCGGGAACGGCATCGCCTGCTTCAAGCAGAATGATGTCACCTACGACCAGATCCTCGCTGTGGATGACCTGTACCTTGCCGTCACGCAGCACCTTGGACGTTGCTGCCGACATTTCCTGCAAAGCTTCGATTGCCTTTTCCGCCTTGCTTTCCTGGTAAACACCGAGTACGGCGTTGATGATCACGACTGCAAGGATGATGATGACATCGGTAAAGCCTTCGTTCTCAACAAATGCCAGTACACCGGAAATGGCTGCAGCAACCAGCAAAATGATGATCATGGGATCGGCCAGCTGCTCCAAGAATCTGCGGATGATGGATTTGCCCTTAGCGGCGGCAAGCTTGTTCTTGCCATTTGCCTCAAGTCGCTTTTGCGCTTCTGCCGAGGTCAAGCCCTCGATCTTTGCACCAAGCTCGTCAAGGACCGCCTCTTTGTCTGTGCAATAAAACTTCATTGCATTTCCTCCTGAAATTTTCTGATATATTATATTTTATTATTGACCGAAAAAAAGAGACCTATCTGCACAAAATTACAGATAAGTCTCGTCATTTAAGATGAAGCCAGGAAGATCCTTGCTGTTGACTTCATCACACTCTCGTGCCGACTACTCCCTTATAAAACGAGGGTATGGTATAAGTTATGTAAACCTTATATATTATAGAAGCCATTTGTGAATAGAAGATAAACTGATTTCAAAAAATATGAAAATTTTACCAAGAGCATGGAATTTTGGGCTTTTGCTTGCGTCAATTCCAATATAGAAAAATCGTTCTTGCATATGCTGCGAGAATGTGCTATAATAAATTCAAGACGTGAAAAGGAGTTTGTTATGATTGAAAAAAAGGCACGGAGCAATGCGCTGAAATATTGGTTGATCCCATGCGGAGTGATGCTGCTTTCCGTTATCGCAGCCGTACTGACTGTCATGTTTCTGGATGCGTATCTTGGTGTGCTTTTGCTGCTTGTGGGCTGTGTGATCCTGCCAAGGCTTTTGTGGAATCGGATGTACGTCAGATATATCACCAAGCCGTATCAACAGGGCGAAACAGAGCTGTTTTGCAAAACGGTCGAGGCCATCGGCATGGATGCCCGACACAATCCCGAATATGCGTTGATGCTGGAGGAGACGGGCAGAACACAGGAGCTGGTCAACGTTTGCACAGCGCAGATCAAGCGGCTGAAGGGCAAGAGACGCAGGGCGCTTCGCGTTTTACGATATCATTATCTTTTCTTACTGGCGCGGTATTATTTCCGCGCAGGTGACGATCAAAAGACCGCGCAGCTGTGTGCTGCGTACAGAGAATGGCTGCAGCATGAGAAGCCCTCCTTTGCGTACCGTATCGAGCAGCGCTTGCGCTATTCCTCTGCGTTTTCCACCTATGAAAAATATCTTTCGGGGGATGCCGAGGGCTGTCTTGCTCAACTGCAGAATACACCTTTGCAAAACGGAAGGATCAGTATCTGCTCGGAAATGCTGATCAAGGCACGCGTCAAGGCAAGGCTGCAGGGAGATGCTGCAGGGGCGCTGGCTTTGTATGCCGAGATTGAAGGTATGCTGCCCGTATGTCAGCAGCGCGTGATTGCTGCACGTGAGGAACAAAACCTGAGAGAGGGGCTGCCGTACGGCTACGGTGTCCCCGAGGTCGTACCCGATGCGCACTATGCGCTGACCTCCGCTCCCAAAAGCAAGCGCAGGCGCATTTTGTTCCGCCTGTACGCTGTGCTGCTGCTTTTGCTTTGGATTGTTCCGCTTTTGCTGACGCTGCCTGTCTGGACGGGTGCGGATGAGCATGACGAGTATGAAGGGATTATTGAGAATATCCGGACCGAATATCCGGACGTCAGCGTGCTGAGCGTGTTTGCATATGATGCGATCGATCAGTACGTATACGTGGGCGTTGCGGATGACGAATTGATCGTCGGTACGTTTTATTACGAGGGCTTTATGGATATGTATTTCTACGTGAGGCGTGAGGATACCGTTTCAACAGCCCTTCTGAAAAGTGAATATCCCTGCAGCGCAAAGGTCAGCTTTTTGGACAGCTCGGGAGGCTATCTGCTTTTCGGCAGCTTTTATAATAGGCATGAACAGATCCCCGCACTCAGCACGTATACCGAATTTGACCTTGACGGTACGACCTGTTATTTCGCACTTGACAGTGCTGCCGATATGCATTGGCTCTATCTTGGTGACGAGCTGGTCGAGAGTTCGTACGTACATGTGACGCAGGATGCGGTCACCGTGGGGTATACATTCGTAAACGGTCTTGCAACGGATAGGACTCATACGCAAGAGGTCAAGACCGTATCTGCGGACGTGCTGGCAGATCCTGCGCAGCCGCTTTTGCCCATGCTGCATACCAACGTCACGGGGGAATACAATATCACAGGCTGTTTTTACAGGGAAAAGAGCGACATCCCCGCATCCGCTTACGAATATTACGAATTTACACTACGGGGCAAAACCTATTATTATGCGATTTTGTCCATTGAATCCAACAATTTTGCAATGCCGCTATCCCGTGGCCAAGCTTTGGCTGCTTGGTAAAGCTTGTATTGCGTGAGTTTTGAAAGGAAAGAGAATATGTTATCCTTTGAATGTGATTATAATATCGGAGCGCACCCGCTGGTGCTGCAAAAGTTGATCGAAACCAACATGACACCGCAGCCGGGCTACGGTGAGGATGAATACACCGCGTCGGCCAAGCGCAAGATCAAGGCCGCCTGCGGCAGGGAAGGGCTTGACGTGCATTTCCTGGCGGGCGGCACGCAGACCAACCGCATCGTCATTGATTCCATGCTGCATCCCGTCGAGGGCGTGATCGCTGCGACGACGGGACACGTAGCAGCCCACGAGGCGGGCGCGATCGAAGCGTCGGGGCATAAGGTGCTGACCGTCCCCGGGCATGACGGCAAGGTGCAGGCCAACGAGGTCGAGGCGCTGATCAAGGCCTTTTACAAGGACGCAAGCTACACGCACATGGTTTTCCCCGGTATGCTGTATATCTCGTACCCCACCGAGTACGGCACGCTGTACACCAAGGCCGAGCTGACTGCGCTTTCAGAGGTCTGCCGCGCCTATAAGATCCCGCTGTTCGTGGACGGCGCGCGCCTTGGCTACGGACTGATGAGCAAACAGACCGACGTCACGCTTGGTGATCTTTGTGACCTTTGCGACGTGTTTTACATAGGCGGCACCAAGGTCGGTGCGCTTTGCGGTGAGGCGGTCGTGTTTACGCATGGCAATACCCCCGCGCATTTCTTTACCTTTATCAAGCAAAACGGTGCGCTGCTTGCCAAGGGCAGACTGATCGGTGCGCAGTTTGACGCGCTCTTTACCGACAACCTTTACTTCAAGCTGGGGCAGAATGCCATCGATATGGCCGAGGAGCTGAAATCCATCTGCGCACAAAAGGGATACAAGACCTATCTCGATTCTCCCACCAATCAGCAGTTCTTTGTGTTGGATAACGACAAGTGCGCCTCGCTTGCAAAGCACGTGCGCTTCAGCGAATGGGAGCGTCCCGACGAGCAGCATACCGTCATTCGTCTGGCCACCAGCTGGGGAACGACGCGCGAGGACCTTGCCGCACTTGCCGAGGTGCTGTGATGGAGTTTGGATGCAATTTGCTTTAAGAATAGTTTGCATAATAATAAGGTTTCTATGAAAAGCCATACCTCGAGTGTCATCCTGAGCGAAGGTTGCGTAGCAACCGAGTCGAAGTTTTGCATAGCGTAGCCTAAGCGGAGCGACGCAAAACCGCGAGCGCAACGTATGGCAGCGCGAAGCGGGATCTGCGTAGGGCTCTGACACGCCGCCTGCAGGAGTTACATTTGATTGTGATTGATGAGGGCATTGTAATCTGTCCATCGGTAGGGGCTGACGTCCTCGACAGCCCGTCCCTGTAGCAACATTTTTTGTAGGGACAGGCGTCCTCGACTGTCCACATCTCCCGAAAGTAACTTTTTGTCTGCCCGGGCTGTCGAGGACGTCAGCCCCTACGAAAAAATAACAGTAAAATTTCCCGAAAGGAAGATGCCATGCTCACATATCACGTTTACCGCCCCGAAGAGGGCATGACCGAGGGAGGAAAGGCGCTTGCCTGCATGCTATCTGGCGAATCCCCGGGGAAATCCTATGCCGAGGTCATGCGCTTGCGCGTGGCGGGGACACTTGCTGGAGAATGCACCGATACCTATTTCGTCGCGCTTGATGCAGGAAAATGCGTCAGCCGACTCTGGAACGGTTGGGGTAAGCACGAGGGTGCGATCGGCAACTTCGGCAATTTCCTGACCTTGGAGGAATACCGCGGACAGGGGATCGGCACGCGGCTTCTGGAAGAGTGGTATGCCGACTTGCAAGCGCGCCAGGACAAGCCGCTTGCACTGTTTTGTACCTCCGCGCCCAAAGCTGCACGCATGTACGAAAAATACGGCATGCGCCCCATTGTAAAGGGGGCTGATTACGGCCCCTCCTATATGCCGCTCGGCGACAGCCCCGATGATTTCGAGTCGTTTTGTGATGCGTATTATCAGCCCGCGAGCGCACTGAGTGTCAAGCCCGCAACCTTCGAGTGGCGGCATGAGATCGATCTCTTGCTCAAGTTCGCACTTTTGCAAAGGGGATTGCCTTTTGGCTTTGATGGCATGCCATCACTGGAGCAGGCTCTTTTGAGTGCGCCCGAAAAAAACGCGCTGCTTTTTACAGACAATGGCAGATGCGTGGGCTGGTACTACGACGGACATGCGCAGATCCATCCCATGTATGAAAAAATCGAAATGATGAAGAGGTGTTACGATGCTGACCAAAATGATCGTTGAACAGTACAAAAAAAGTGCCTACGGCCGCTGCGATGCCACGGGCGACGTCAAGTATTTTACCGCCGCGGATTTTGAGGGCTTGCGTGCCGAGCCATATGAGTTTGCCTCGTCGCTGGGGCATACTCTCAAGGGATATCTGTACAGCTATGAAGATCCCATTCCCGGTCGTTTGATCGTGTTTGATCACGGCATGGGCGCGGGACACCAGGCCTATACCAAGGAGATCGAAATGCTTTGCAAGCACGGTTATCCGGTGCTTGCCTACGACCATACCGGCTGTATGGAATCGGGCGGAGAGAATACCAATGGGATGGCACAGTCCTTGCATGATCTGGACGATTGCTTCAAGGCCATCAAGGCCGATCCTCGCTTTGCGGGCTATGATTTCTCGGTCGTCGGCCACAGCTGGGGCGGATTTTCCACGCTCAATATCTCGGCCATTCACAAGGAGATCTCGCACGTGGTCGTGTTCTCGGGCTTTGTGTCGGTCGAGCTATTGATCGAATCGTATTTCGGTGGTATTATGAAAGGCGTTCGCAAGCCTGTCATGCAGCTGGAGCGCGCGCATAACCCCGATTACGTGGACTTCAACGCAGTTGAGTCGCTGCGCAAGAGCGGTGCAAAGGCTCTGCTGATCTATTCGGATAACGACACGCTTTGCAAGAAAACGCCGCACTACGACGCGCTTGCAGCGGGGCTTGCCGATTGTGAGAATGTGGAGATCATGCTGGTGCAGGGAAAAGGGCATAACCCCAACTATACTGCCGATGCCGTTCGGTATAAGGACGCCTTCTTTGCCGAGCTGCAGAAAAAGCGCAAGAAAGGGCAGCTTGTGACCGTCGAGCAGAAGGACGCGTTTGTAGCATCTTGCGACTGGCACCGCATGACCGCGCAGGACACAGAGGTCTGGGCAAAGGTGTTTGAGGCGTTGGATAAATAATTTTAGAAAATTTCATAAAAACGAAACTTTTTTCGAAAAAAGGTGTCTTGATAGATGAAGGCAAAAATCGAGGAGGTTTGTTATGAAAAGATTAAAAAAACGCTTATTTTTTACATTTATTTGCTTTTGTTTACTGTGTGCAACCATGAGCGGTTGCTCTCGCAACTCTTCGCCATATGATTTTGAATATCCCAAAACGCTAACGAATAATGATTGCTTCGAGAATTACACGGTCTTCGATCCCAACATCCGATATACCGAATGTTATGAGTTTGTGGATGCAGGTAGAAAAATCAGACGCTTGGAATATTCGGCGATCAAGGGCGCAGAGGATTTGTCGTTTATGGTGTGTTACAAAACGATTTTTTGGTTTGGAGAAAACCGATGGATGGGCGTTCTCAGAGAGAAAGACTGCGATATTCAGCCAATCAAGGATTTTACTCCATCCAAAATTGAGTTATGTACTTATAATGACCTTTTTGCTTTGAATCCGGTATCAATTGATGTAGAAGAGAACCCGGAACGCTACTACCGCTACGCAGAGCATATGTTTTCCGATTCGATATTGACTATCAATTCCGAAAAGGCGATTGCTGAAATTATGGCTGTCGCAAAGCGTCCGACTACAATGACCACAGAGGAAAATTACCGTGAACAAGAATTGTATCCGGATAGTTATGAACTCGATTCGATTCTTTGGGAAGAGAAACCGATCTATGTTAAGATATCCTTTGCTGAATGCGAAGGGCTGGTTTGGGTAGGACAGCTTTTGACAGATGAGAAAGGAAAATTTTATATGGAGCGGAGTTCCTATGTAAACACGAGCCTTCACCTTACTAATGACTTAGCCGATCCATTCTATAAGAGTTGGGGCTATCCTCTGGGCAAGCACATGGAAGCGATTCTTTCTGAACTTGTGGTGAGCGAATAATGGAGAGCCCGCTTTAGACGAGGTACTTTTCTACTTCTTTGGTAACCAAACGCCAACCTTTACCATGCACGATTGGGAAAACGGCACCGTGACCGTTACGGTGCAGAAGATAACCGAATCATGATTGCCGGGCTTTTGCGAAAGATTATCTTTGTTTGACTTTTTACCTTGTTCCATTGACGCGCCCGCGCAATTATGTTATAATTTTCTCGATTGTATTGACCCGAAAGGAAGACTCTATCATGCAAAAATCCTACCGCCGCACGGTTGCGGCCTGCTACAGCGTCAACGTGACCATGAGTGTGATCGGCAACCTGCCGCCGCTTTTGTTTCTGACCTTCCATGAGATGTACGGCATCTCGTACTCGCTGCTTGGCACGCTGGTGCTGATCAATTTCTTCACCCAGCTGACCGTGGATTTGATCTTTTCATTCTTTTCCCATAAATTCAACATTCCGCTGACCGTACGTCTGACGCCCGTGATCGCGATCGTCGGCCTTGTGCTGACAGCGGCAGCGCCTGTGCTGTTCCCGAACGCCGTGTATCTCGGCCTGGTGCTTGGCACGGTGGTCTCCTGTGCGGCATGCGGGCTTTGCGAGGTGCTGATCAGCCCGGTCATCGCGGCCATCCCTGCAGAAAACCCCGACCACGAAATGAGCAAGCTGCACTCGGTGTATGCCTGGGGCGTCGTGGGCATGGTGGTGGTTGCCACCGCGTTTCTGCTGCTTGTGGGCAGCGAGCATTGGCAATGGCTGACGCTTTTGTTTACGCTTGTGCCCATTACAGCCTCCATTCTGTTCGCAGGTGCGGCCATTCCGCAAATGCAAACGCCCGAAAAGACCTCGGGCGCGGTCAGATTTCTCAAGGATAAAACGGTCTGGCTTTGCTTTATGGCCATTTTTCTGGGCGGTGCTGCCGAATGCACCATGGCGCAATGGGCGTCGGGGTATCTCGAGCAAGCGCTGGGACTTCCCAAGGTGCTTGGTGACCTGCTTGGCGTTGCGCTGTTTGCCGTTGCAATGGGGATGGGGCGAACCCTGTTTTCCAAGATCGGCAAATATCCGTCCCGCGCGATTTTGTTGGGAGCTTTTGGGGCGACAGCCTGCTATCTGATCGCTGCGCTCTCTCCCTTTGCCGTAGTCGGCCTTTTGGGCTGTGCCTTTACCGGCTTTTGCGTGTCCATGATGTGGCCGGGCAGTCTTTTGGTGGCATCCGATCGCTTTCCCACGGGCGGCGTGCTGATCTTTGCACTCATGGCCGCAGGCGGTGACATGGGCGCGTCGGTCGGCCCTCAGCTGGTGGGTATGATTACCGACTTTGCCATTCTCAATCCTTCAGTCAGCAATTTTGCAAGCACGCTGGGTCTTGCGCCCGAGCAGCTTGGCATGCGCATGGGCATTCTGATCGGTACGCTGTTCCCGCTCTGCGCCATATTCGTATACGCGCATTTCCGTAAGCAAGATAAGAAAAAACTCAAGGAGAACCAATCATGAGTTTTGCACACAATCCGATATTACCTGAACATATCTTCATTCCTGACGTGGAGGCACACGTTTGGAATGATGGCCGCATCTATCTGTACGGCTCGTTTGATATCAAGGGGCAAATGTGCTTTTGCAGCCCCGTACACCACGTGTATTCCTCGGATGATCTGATTCACTGGGTTGATCACGGCGTGGTGTTTTCGCTTGAGGATTCCACCTGGGCTAAGGATTGCGGTGCGCTGTATGCGCCCGATTGCGCCTACCGTGACGGCTGGTACTATCTCTATTACTGCGTGCCGGACGGTCGCTGCGGCGTGGCAAAATCCCAATCTCCCACAGGGCCTTTTGTGGATGTTGGTCAAATTGAGGGCGTGTGGGGCATTGATCCTGCCGTGCTGATCGACGATGACGGTCAGGCTTACCTTTATTGGGGACAGCTGACATGGTGCCATGCAGCAAAGCTCAAGGAAAATATGGTTGAGATCGAGCAGGATACCATCTGCACGCCCCTGACCGTACAGGAGCACGAATTCCACGAGGGCAGCTCGGTCAAAAAGATCAATGGAAAATACTACTACCTGTTTGCGGACACGCATCGCCACGGGAAACCCGATACACCCGACGGCAGGCCTTCCTGCCTTGGTTATGCAGTTTCCGATCATCCCATGCACGGCTTTGAGTACGGCGGTGTGATCATTGATAACTTTGGTTGCGATCCCGGTGTGTGGAATAACCACGGCTCCATGGAGCAGTTCAACGGCCAATGGTACGTGTTCTACCACCGTTCCACGTACGGATCGGATTATTCGCGCCACGTGTGTATCGAGCCCATTTACCTTGACGAGGACGGCAAGATCCGCGAGGTCAAGCAGACCAGTTCGGGTGTTGGCGGTGCGATCAGGGCCACGGAAAAGATGCACGCAAGCTTTGCCTGTGAGCTGCAGGGGCGCGTGCGTATTGCCGGCGATCCCGAGGGCGCATATGAGCTGATCCTTGATCAGGTAGCCAACGGAGATCGCGCAATCTACCGATATCTGGAGTTTGACGGGGAGGATACCTTTACCATCCGCATGAGATCGGATGCAAATTGCCGCGTGGAGCTGTACGTGGACGGAGATTATCATGCGGATTTTAAGCTGCCCGCAAGTGAGGAGAGCGTGCAAACAACGGTCAAGATCCCTGCGATCACCGGCAAGCACACGCTGACGCTTGCATGGTACGGTAAATTTGAAACTGCAAGCGTGCAGGAATTTGCTTTTTCAAAGGAGAATTAAGACATGATCGCACAAATTCCAATTTTACTTTTAGGGCTTCTGATCGCAGTCATGGGCGTGATCAACATGACGGGGAATATCAATTCGCTGCATTCCTACCACCGTCACCGCGTCAAAGAGGAGGACAGACTTCCGTTTGGACGCATGGTGGGCGGTGGCACGCTGATCGTGGGGATGGGAACGATTGTGTTCTCCGTGCTGATGATGATCCATCATGCCACCGAGGCCGAAGTGCTTGTCTGGATTGCGACAGCCATTTTGCTTGTGTCCATCATCGTAGGTCTTGTACTCAGCTTTGGGGGCATGATCAAATATAACAAAGGAATTTTCTAAAGGCATTTTATGAAACGTAAACAGGATCAGTTGCTGATCGTCATGTGCTGGGTGTTGTATGTCAGCGCATATCTGGGCAGATATAGCTACAATACAAATCTTTTGCCGCTTTCGCTTTACTACGGTCAGCCGCAGGATCAGGTCGCGCTTGCCACCACATTCTTCTTTTTTGCGTATGGCGCGGGGCAGATCATCAATGGCATTCTATGTAAATACTACAATATCAAATACGTGTTAAGCATTGCCGTCATGATCTCTGCCGTGATCAATCTGTCGGTGTTTTTGGGCATTCCGTTTGCATATATCAAGTATCTTTGGCTGATCAACGGCATTGTGCAATCGGTACTTTGGGCGGGCATGATGCGTGCGCTTTCCTCGCATATTGCAAAGGAGAGCATCGGCAAGGCCATTATCGCTATGAGTACTACCTCGGGCGCGGGTACGCTGCTTTCGTATGGGCTTAGCTCCTTGTTTGCCATTTGGAACGGATTCCGCTATTCCTTCCTGATCAGCTCGATCTGCATGGGTGTTGCAAGCGTGCTGTGGATTACTTGCTATGACCGTATGACAAGCGGTGAGCTGCAGGTACAAGAGCCCAAGTCGCAGAACGACCAACAAGTACGGACCAAAACGGGCAAATTCCGTGGCGGACTTGTTCCCACACTGGCTTTATTTGGCGCGGTGGCGGTGATTATCAATTTGGTCAAGGACGGACTTTTCTCCTGGGTTCCTACCATTTTGTATGAGAAATATACGCTCGCACCCAGCCTTTCCATTTTTGTCACGCTGCTTTTGCCCGTGCTTGGCTTGTTTGGCACCGCTCTTGTGGTTGCTTTACATAAAAAGATTAAACGCCACACGCTTTTGATGAGTCTGGTGTTCGTCCTGTCAGCCATCTTGGTGGCTGCGGTAACGGGACTGTTTGCAACGCCTTATTGGTATTTGGTACTGATTGCATTTGCGCTGCTTGCGCTTTTGATGAGCGGTGCGAACAACATCGTCAACAGTATGATGCCGCTGGAGCTGCGCGACCGTGGCAATTCAGGCCTGATTGCGGGTATTCTGAACGGTTGCTGCTATGTGGGCAGCACGTTTTCGCAGTACGGCCTTGCGCTGATTGCACAGAATTACGGCTGGGATGCCATGTTTTATGTGTTCTTGGTTGCATGTGCAGCCGTGGTGGCTGCATGCATGGCAGCTTATCTGATTGAGCGAATTTTGCGCAAAAAGAAAGTAAAGGAGTCAGCATGAAGCTTTGTGATCTGCATACACATTCCATTTATTCGGACGGTACGTCCACACCCGACGAGCTGATCAGGCTTGCAGAAGGGGAGGGCCTTGGCGCCATCGCGCTGACCGACCACAATACCGTTTCGGGGATTCCGCATTTTTTGAAGGCAGCCAAGGACAGCGACGTGATCGCAGTGCCGGGCATTGAGGTCTCCTCGGATTATCTTGGCAACGAGCTGCATATCGTGGGGCTTTTCAAAACGCTTGCGCATCTGGATGCCATGGAGGATTACGTGGCAGCGTATCTTGAGAGAAAAGAGCAGAGCAACGTTGATCTTTGCAACAATCTCTGCGCTGCAGGATATGAGATCTCGTACGAGAAAATCAAGGGCGCAACGCCCGACGGCGTGGTCAACCGCGCGCTGATCGCGGCAGAGCTTTTGCGCAGCGGTTACGTGGAAAGCATCAAGGCGGCCTTTGCCACGCTGCTTTCCAAAAAGGGCGGGTATTATCATGAGCCACGGAAGCTTGACGCGTTTGACGTGATCTGTAAGCTGCGGGAGTTTGGTGCGATCCCGATCTTAGCGCATCCGTTTCTGAGCCTGGATGAAGCACAGCTGCGTATCTTTTTGCCCGAGGCACGCGACGCGGGGCTTGTCGGCATGGAAACCGACTATTCTACCTTTGACGAGGCGACTACCGCGCTGGCGCGTGCGCTGGCGGACGAGTATGGACTTCGCAAAAGCGGCGGCAGCGATTATCACGGTACCAATAAGCCGGATATCAAGGTCGGTGTGGGAAAGGGAACGCTTTGTGTACCATTTGCATATTTTGAGAATTTGATGAGATAAAAAACAGCCAGATGGGGCTGAATAATTAGCGATAAAAGCAGGAATTTGTTCAATAATGAGCAAATTCCTGCTTTTTTCTATCTGTATGGTTTTATTAACGGATATAGAACTTTTTCCAATGTGTTCGGACGGCCCCTTCCCCTCGCTACGCTACGCTGCGAGGAACAATCTGCTTGCAGATAATTCCTCTGCGGGGACGGCTTATATAAGTTGCCCGTATCAAGCAGCGTCATTAGACGGATAACATGAAAAGTATCCCATAGGGGAAAAGTCAACGAAACGGATGCGCGGTGCAAAGCCGTCCCCGAAGGGGAAGGAGGGCTCCCGTAGCGTAGCGTAACGGGAG
>JAZUSJ010000278.1:0-9050 GCA_045606685.1 Eubacteriales bacterium | reverse complement strand
CATGGCTACGATCCGACTTGACTGCCACCGAGGCACTCTACCGCGAGCAGATCTTGCCCGCAATCGAGCAAAGCGGCCTTTGCGTAGCCGTGCTGACGCAGATCTCGGACGTGGAGGATGAAACCAACGGTCTTGTGACCTATGACAGACAGTTTGAAAAGGCAGACGCTGCCGCTATGGCCGCGCTTGCAAAGGAAATCTATGCCTGCTACAACCAAGCTGCAGGGAAATAAGGAGACGTTATGGAAAACAAAATGGCATTGCCATCACAAGAGGAAAAGGAAATCACTGCCGCCGAGACTGCGGCCTGGAAAGCACCTGCGTTCAAGGTATCGGGCGTATTCGGCTCGCATATGGTGCTGCAGCGTGAGCGCCCCATCCGCATCTGGGGCTTTTCGGATACTCCCGGATCGGTCATTACGGGAGAATTTATGGGCGAGAGAGTCACCGCCACCGTGACCGACGACTGCCGCTGGACGCTGCGCTTTGTGCCGCACAGTGCGGTGTGGGAAGGCAAGCAGATGGTGATCTATGACGATCGCGGACACAGCGCAATTCTTGACGACGTGCTGGTAGGCGACGTGTGGCTGATCGGCGGTCAGTCAAATGCCGAGCATAATCAGGGCGGCTGCCTTGATTGGGCGCCCGAGCAATGGTACGATAAGGACGAGCCGCTGCGATTGTTTGCGCAAACGCGTCAGTATGCCTTTGAGCATCAGGATCTGTGTGCTGCTCCGCAGCCCGATATCATTTGTCCCGAGTGGGGCTGGCAGCTGCCGCTGGAGCAGGCCGCACACACCTTTTCGGCAATCGGTTGGTTCTTTGGCAAGGAGCTGCTTCGTTATATCGACGCGCCCGTGGGGCTGATCATGATGGCTGCGGGCGGTGCCTGCATCCGTGAGCTGATGCCCGCAGAGCTTGCAGTTGAGCTTGGCTATACTACCACGGTGGCAGTACCGCTTGGTGGATTTTATAATTCGCTCATTCATCCCTTCGTGCCGCTGCAATTCAAGGGACAGATCTTTTTCCAAGGGGAGAGCGAGGGGTGCTTCCCAGATCACGCTCCCGTATACGATAAGGAGCTTGCGCGCCTTGTCGAGGATGAGCGCGCACGCTTTGGACACGATTTCCCGTTCTATAACGTGCAGCTTTCGGATTACCGCGATGAGTGCTTTACCTATTTTGCCTGGCTTGATACCGTGCGCGTCAAGCAGTTGGATGCACTTGCAGCTATCCCAAACAGCACCCTGACGCCTGCAATGGATCTGGGTTCTCCCGATTCTCATCCCGATTTTGCGCATTCACCCAGAAAATATGAGCTTGCCATGCGTCTTGCCAAATATGCCCTTGCGCGTGAATACCGCATCGGCAGTGAGTACGACGCACGCGCACCCAAGCCTACCATGGCCAAGAAAAGCGCGGACGGCAAGCAAATCACGGTCGCCTTTACCGATATTGGTGACGGACTTTGTGTGCTTGGACAGTCGCCCAAGGACAGCATCGGGCAAGAGATCAAGGGATTTCGTGTCGGTCCCAAGGGAGCGGATCTGCCTGCACGCGCGGTCATCGAAACGCGCGGTCTTGTGACGGTGGATGTGCCCGAGGGCGCGGATGCAAGCGAGGTGTCGTATGCGTATGCGATTCGCGTGTCTGTTGAGCATGCGGATCTGCGCAATGGCAACAATCTGCCTGCATTTGCATTTTCCATGCGCGTGGAATGAGAGAAAAGTCATTGACAAGCGCGTGACTTTGTGATACAATACACTTGTTATTGAATTTTAAGGAGTTATTATGGCAAATTACAGAAGAGGCAGAATCAATGACGAGATGCAAAAGGAGCTGATGGTTATCCTGCGAGGCGTCAAGGACCCCCGTGTCAGCGAGGCGTTTGTCAGCGTTACCGCGGTGGATACGACACCCGATCTCAAATATGCAAAGGTATATTATTCCTGCCTTTCGGGCAATAAAAAGGACGTGGCCAAGGGGCTGCGCCAGGCAAGTGGCTATATGCGCACGCAGCTGGCAAGAACGCTCAATCTGCGCATGACACCCGAGCTGACCTTTATTGAGGACGCATCGGTCGAGCATGGCGCACGTATTGCCAAGATCCTTGAGAATATCGAATTCCACGATGAGGTGCTGGAAGAGAATTCGGAAGAATGATCTTTGCAAAAAAGTGAATAAAAGATCCTTCCCGGGGCAATCATAGCCTTGTCGCAAAGACAGACTATATTGGAAAAGGGAAGGATTTTTTATGTATCAGAGAATACTTACAGGCGGGATTGTTTTGCTTTTTTTGTTGGGGATCATCAGCGTGCTTCCAATACACGGGGAGCAGGAGATTTATGAAAGCGTCGTGCGATTGCACGTGCTGGCCAATTCGGACAGCGAGCAGGATCAGTCGCTCAAACTTCAGGTGCGTGATGAGGTGCTGCGCGTCACAGGCCCTATGTTAGAGGGCTGCGAGAGCCGTGAGCAGGCGGTTGAAATTCTGAGTGCGCATTCAGAAGAGATTCAAAAAGCCGCGCAAGCGGTGGTCCGGGAATGGGGCTGCGATTATCCCGTGACAGTTTTGCTTGGCGAGGAGGATTATCCCACACGCAGCTATGAAAATTGCTGCTTCCCCAGCGGCAGATACGTGTCGTTGCGTGTGTGCATTGGCGAGGCCGAGGGGCAGAATTGGTGGTGCGTGCTGTTTCCGCCGCTTTGCCTGTCTGCCGCCAGCGCGGAGGACGAGAGCAGCAACGAGGACGCCTTTATTTCGGTAGGGCTGACAGGGGAGCAGTATAAGGTGATCACCGAGACCGATACCGTCAAATATCGCATCCGCTTCAAGCTTTTGGAGGCGGTACAGGAGCTTTTGGGAAAAGGGAAATGAGTAATAATTAATGAAAAAAAGAGCCGTGCGGCTCTTTTTTCATCATTCATTCTTCATTAAAGAATAAAAGAGGCTATTGCATCCAATAGCCTCTTTTATTTGTCATTATTCTTCAGCAGTCAGGATTTCCAGCTCAGCATCAGCCTCTTCAAAGCCGATCTCTTCGGGAATCTCAAAGCCTTCGTCAACGCTGATCTCAACGTTCTTCTTTCTGGACAGCTTTGCCTTCATGTTCTTTGCAGCAGCAACGCTCTTGTCCTTGATGCGAATGGCGGTAGCCTTGATCTTGTGTCTGTTCTGGATGGCAAAGATAATGCCTGCAGTCAGAGCGGCAGCGGAAACTGCGCTGATGATCGCGGTCAGAACGATAGCACCGGTGTTATTCTTGTTCTCCATGTTTTACTCCTTTCACCCCTGTCGTGCAGGGAAATGATATACAAACTTAATATACCACAAAACCTTGGTTTGTGCAATGGCTTTTTTTAGAAATTCACAAAAAGTTAAAAGCATTGCGCTGCTTACTTTCAAGTTCATAATTTGTTTACAAAAATATTTTTACATTTTTGAAGAATTTTTTTGAAAAACCGACTTTATATAAATAGGGGATGAAAAAGGAATCTCGTTCACCAATCGTTTACAAAAAACTTTTCGAAAAAGTGTAAAAAAATCGTATTTTTTGACATTTATATTATGATCGCGAACAATGGCCTCCCTGCAATGCGCATAATGCACAAGAAATATTGACAACCCATAGCATATATGGTATAATATTCTTGGCCATAGGCCGCGTGGAACCAAAAATCTAAAAAAAGAGTGATATTATGAAATTGATGATGAAGAACAAAATGAAAACCCATAAGTGTATAATTGCATCGCTAATTATGCTGATTATGATTAGTTTGTCTTCGTGCTTTCAAAAATATGATGAGCAATGGATATTAGGCAAATCATCCTCTGAAATTGAGGAAAAATATGGTTCGTTCGATTATTTTTATGGAAATCCGGATTGTCGACTTGACGGAAATTATTACAATGGTGGATGCGCTTATATCGTAAAGGAAGAAAATGTGGGATTTTTGGGAACCTCCCCTTCAGAGTATTATATGATATATTTTAGTTCTGATGGAAAGGCATATAGGATTGAGGAAAAGTGGATAGTTCCCGGTGGTTAATTGGTAACCGGGGACGGAGCATTGTTACGCCGCGACACGCCCGGACACGTCACAAAAACCAATCATGCGGTGTAACAAGGACCTGCCCCTTTCGTTACGCGCAACGCGTAAAACCCTTATAATATAAGGAAAAATCATGTAACAGAGAATCGTCCCCTGTTACATAGCAAAAGGTGAAGTTGATTCTACAACTACAGATACATACATAGAAGAAAACTATGAACTTTACAGAAAATAATCCGGAGGTGTTTATGGATCATTTTATGACATTTATGAATCCTTCCTTAATGTCACGAGAAACGTGGTTTGGAGAATGGATTGATTTGCTGTATTTTACTTTGACCGGTCAAAACCCTGATCCAATCGGAGCAGTTTTGATCATTTTAATTTCGCTATATGCAATATGGTATATTGGTACATTTTTGATTTATGCAGGAACGCTGATTGCCATGTTAGTTATGCTGATTGTGCGCGGTGTTAAGCTGACAAAAAGAAAAATTGTTGCCAAATATGTGTGGCTGTATATCGTCATTGCAACATCCCTGATAGCATGGGGCGTGTGGGCAGGTATACTTTCCGTACATATTTTAGCTGAGTATAATCATGTCGTGGAATATATAGTCGCATTTATTGCCACACCGCTGTATTCAACGCTGTGCATGTTGCCGTGCTTACTGTTATGTGCATTTGCAGCAATCTCACCGGCGATGAGAGAAGAGCAGAACATCAAACGACCTGCTATCAGTGTTCCGGCTTGTATTGGTATGGGTATATTCATGCTGTTACTGATCAGCGAGCTGCTGATTATCTCCATTGCACCATTCCCGGTGCATGTTGAACGCTTTATTGTGTTGTTCGTCAATTACGGCATATTTACTATTCAACTTGTAATATTCTTGGTTGGTGGGCTTATCCATCTGATAAATAAACGACGCAGTAAGCACCGTTTAGCGAAACAGGATAATGAGTAACAATAAATAAATGAATCATAAAGTTCCCCCCGAGCTATGCAATCATGGCTCGGGGGATTTTTATGCTCTGCGTCTTGCAATACGGAGAAATTTATGGTACAATAGCTGTGTAAACAATAAAAAACAAGGAATTCTTATGAAATACTACCTCGCCCCCATGGAGGGCTTGACAGACAGCGTGTATCGCACGCTGCATCACAAATATTTCGGCGGCGTTGACCGCTATTACACCCCCTTTTTCTCTCCGACCGAGGTGCATCGGCTGCATGCGCGCGAGGTGCGTGAGCTTGATCCCCAAAATAATCCCGCACAGACCGTGCCGCAGCTGCTTTGCAAAAACGCAGACGATTTTCTTTGGATGGCGGGCGAGATCGCGTCCCGTGGCTATAGCGAGGTCAATCTCAATCTCGGCTGCCCCTCGGGGACTGTGACCGCCAAGAAAAAGGGCGCGGGTATGCTTGTGGATACCGATGCGCTGGAGGCATTTCTGGACAGGGTATTTGCTGCCTGTCCCATTCAAATTTCGATCAAAACCAGGATCGGATATCAGGATACGGACGAATGGCCCGCGCTTTTGGAGATCTTTAACCAATATCCTATTTGTGAGCTGACCGTGCATCCGCGCACAGGTAAGGAAATGTACCGCGGCACACCGCATCTCGACGCTTACGAATACGTTTCCCGAAACACCAAGATTCCTTTGTGCTACAACGGAAACGTGACCACGCGTGCAGATGCTGCGTACATCGCGCAGCGTTTTCCCGAAACGCAGGCCATTATGATCGGCAGGGGACTGTTGTCCAATCCCGCGCTGCTTTCGGACAAGGCACCCACACGTGCGCTGATCCGCGATTTTCACGAGGAGCTGATGGCGCGGTATCGCGTGGTGCTGGGCAGCGAGCAGGCCACGGTGGGACGCATGAAGGAGATATGGCTTTTGATGCAGGGGCTGTTTGAGTCGGACAAGAAATACCTCAAGCGTCTGCAGCAATGCAAGAGCGAGGCCGAGCTGCGCGGTGCGGTCATGGCCATGATCTGCGAGCTGCCGCTCAAAGCACAGTCGGAATTTGACGTGCGCTCTTGTAATCTGATATAAACTATGGTAGAATAAACGTAATCATCACACAAGGAGGATCCCATGAAAAAGTTGTTTTCCGTGATTCTGGTCATGCTGATGCTGATAGGCGCGCTGCTGCCTGTCCTGGCAGAGGAAAGCCCCATCGTTTCTCAAAAACCCGTCAAGATCAAGGCGTACGATCCCTCTCTGGACGGCCAAAAATCACCGCATCAGGTACATCCGGGTGAGGTGTACGGTGCGCATCTCAGCCTTGGTGCGCCCTTCAACGGTCTTGCATACTGTCTGCCGACCTGGAGCACCACCGATTCGGACGCCACGCTTGTGCTTTACGCGTGGAACGAAACGTATGACAAGACGGTGACAGCCGAGCCGATCGCACAAAAGCGATTTGAAAACGTGCGCGACTGCCAGACGTATACGCTGTCCTTTGACGAGCAGCCTGCGGGCGAGTATCTGTTCTGCATCAAGGACGTAGAAGGGCAGATCGGCACGTGGCTGTATCCCGCAACCGTTTCCAAGGGCTACGTCATGCAGGACGGCGCGGAAAAAACGGGGGATCTGGAGATCACGGTCTCCTTTACCAAAACACCCGAAATTCCTTTTTATCAGGCATCCTCGCTGGATCAGGCATACACGGGACACGACACGCCCGATGAGTACGTTTTCCCACAGGACAGCCTGATCTATACGCACGAGGTCATGCCCGACACGTGGGTATTTACCGACGGACTTGGCCGCACCTCGCTGACCAATGCCGAGGTGGGAGATCTCAAAGCAGACAAGACGCTTGCCATTTTCTACTGGACGTGGCACGTGGATCTTGCAGGAAACGAGCCTTTTAACAATACCGCGTTTACCACCGAGCATCCCGAGGCCATCAACGATTATTTCCATAAGGGATGGCCTACCTCCAATACCGCATTCTTCTGGAACGAGCCGCTGTTCGGCTTTTACCGCACCGATGACGAATGGGTTTTGCGCAAGCATGCCGAAATGCTGACCAACGCAGGCATTGACGTGATTTTTACCGACAATACAAACGGCAACTTTACCTGGAAATCCAGCTACGTACCGCTTTACAATACATGGAGCGAAATGCAACAGAATGGCATGAATACCCCAAAGGTGTCCTTCATGCTGCCGTTTGCCGCGACCACGGGATCACTTGAACAGCTGGAGTCGCTATACCTGGACATTTACCGCGCAGACAAGTATCACAGCCTTTGGTACTATCTGGACGGTAAGCCCATGCTGATGGCACATTCCGCCAACCTTTCCACCAAGTCGGGTTTGAACAGGGAGATCAAGAGCTTCTTTACCTTCCGTGCAGGACAGCCGGGTTACACCGTTAAGGAAACCGGCCTGAAGCAATGGGGCTGGCTCTCCACTTATCCGCAGGCAGGCTATTTTGCCACCACCAAGGATAGAAAGCAAGGAACATGGGAGCAAATGACGGTTGGCGTGGGTATTAACCACTCTTACGTGACCGACAGCATGGTGGCCATGAACCATCCCGATGCGATGGGACGCTCCTATACCTCCAAGGGTTATCGCACCGAGGCGGATGCCAAGCTGTGGGGATATCAGCTGGCAGAGCAGTTTGCCTATGCCATCGAGCAGGATCCCCGCGTGATCTTTGTCACGGGCTGGAACGAATGGACGGCAGGCAGAAACGAAAACTGGGCCAATACGCCCAACGGCTTCCCGGATCAGTTTGACGATGAGCATAGCCGCGACATCGAGCCAAGCAAGGGAGATCTCAAGGATCATTATTACTATCAGCTGGTCAACGCGTCCCGTCAGTTCCAGGGCGCACGACCGATCCCAACCCCGAGCGCAGCACAGAGTATTGATCTGACCAAAGGGGCAGAGCAGTGGAGTGCGGCTGAGCCTTACTATGCAGCCTACATCGGCAATACCGGTGACCGCGATGCACAGGGCTACGGCTCGCTGCATTATACCGAGTTTTCGGGCAGAAACGATATCATTGGCGCACGCGTGGCAAGAGATGACGACAACGTGTATTTCTTTGTGGAATGCAACGAGGATATCACTCCCTATACCGATCCGCTCTGGATGGTGCTGTATCTGGATACCGATCAGCAGAATCAGGGCTGGGAGACCTTTGATTACGTGTTGAACAAGACCGCGCCCACCGCAACTGAGGCTGTGCTGGAGCGCTTTACGGGCAACGGCTACGAAACCGAGGTCGTGGGCAAGGTTTCCTACACGGTGGACGGCAAATATATGCAGGTTTCGGTTCCCAAGAGCCTGCTGAACCTGAGCGGCTACGATTTCACTATCAATTTCTCCTGGACGGATCACGTACACGACGCGTCCGATACAGGCACGCAGACCGCTGACGGTGCGTGGGTATATTCCACCTTCTCGGGTGATATTCTGGATTTCTATACCTCGGGCGACGTAGCTCCCGGTATGAGATTCAAGTACAGCTATATCAGCACCGCTGAGAACGCCGGCAAGGAAACACAAACCACCGAGCAGGAGTCTGCCGGAACCGATCCCGCAGAGTCGGGCTCAGAATCGACCGCACCCGAAACCGAGACCGAGCAGGAGAGCGAGCAGGGCTGCAAATCTGTTGCTGCATGCATTCTCGTGCTTGCCTTGATCCCCGCGGCACTTTTCATTAAGAGAAAGAGAGACTGACCATGTTAAAAGCACTCATATTCGACCTGGACGGTACGCTGGCACATACGCTGCCCGCGATAGCTGAGGGCATGAACCTGGCGCTTGCCGAGCAGGGATATCCGCAGATCGACGAGCAGCGAGTATACGAATTTATCAATCTCGGTGCGCGCGATTATGCAAAAATGGCGCTGCCTGCAGAGTACCGTCGGGATGAGGGGCGCATTGATGCGCTGTACGCGGCCTATAACCGTCGGTATGCCGAGGTGTATATGCACACCGACACCACCTATGACGGCATACAG
>JAZUSJ010000277.1:0-12675 GCA_045606685.1 Eubacteriales bacterium | reverse complement strand
AAATGCATCGTCGTCGGGCAATTCGGTTCGACTCCCGTTCGGCTATCTGTATTCTACCAAATATTGTGCGCAAATGCAAGAGATTCTATGAAAAATTAAGTCGGATCGTAGCCATGTCGTTCTGTGAGCCAAGGAGTTGCTACTCCAATTTGTCTTCCTAAGACCGCTTGGCCTCCGACTTAAATGCATCGTCGTCGGGCAATTCGGTTCGACTCCCGTTCGGCTATCTGTATTCTACCAAATATTGTGCGCAAATGCAAGAGATTCTATGAAAAATTAATACATCTTAATCCAACAGCGGCGGACACAGATACACATCGGACACGAAATCGGTATGCTCGGCATTCAGCAGCATTACCCAAACGGTCAGCTCGCGCTCCAGCATTTCCTCGGTGACGGGAATATAGTAGGTATAGTGATGATCCATGAAAATGACGCGCGATTCCCATGCGTTAGCAAGGTAGGTGGGCGCACGGTCGGGCGCACCGATCGCACTCTCGCCCATTTCCACAGCGGCATACGCGCCCTCCACGCCATGCTCGCCTTCAAGTGCAACGGACAGATACGAGCCGGGTACCCAGTCGCGGCGGTCAACCTTGACGCTCACCTTTTGCGCAGCGATCACAGGTCTTTGCTGCGTGGAAGGCATCAGGTTATTGGCGCGCGGCTCGGTCAGCGTCAGCTCCTTGCCGTTTTTGTAAAGCGAGATACGGCTGATGCGATCCATGGGCTTGGGTACACGCACGTAGCGCAGCGCACCGACATCAAACGACAGCACGCATCTCTTGCCCTTGCTTTGGTAAATATTATGCACGTTATGGCGCACCACGCCCACGGTCTGCTCACCGATCACGGCAAACGTACCCTTGCCTGCATCGCTCCATGCATACAGGTCGCAGGAGTAATCCAGCTTCTCGGGGATCCATTGCTCGGGGGCTTCCTCGGTAGGCTGATCGGGACAGAAGAATTCAATCTCGATGCGGTCCGCATCCATGATACGGCCAAAGTCCACGCGCAGGCAGCCGCCGTCAATTCTCGTCCCCGTTCCCCACAAGAAACGGGAGTTGCCGTCAAAGAAGGTGTCGGGATTGCCGTCAAAGGCATATGCGTTATCGCAGCCGCGCAGGCGGTAGGTATCCTGTGCAAAGAAGGCGTCGCGTGCAGCCTTGACTGCCGGGAAACGCGTTTCTCCCGCACGCTTTGCGCAGCGGCTCTCCAAGGAATCGTTGTCCATGGCAAACAGCGTGGCCTCGATCAGCTTTTCGGCATTGTCGGGAATTGCCGCGGGCGCAGTCGTTCCCAGCTTTTTGATGCTTGGCAGCTCGCGCACAAGCTCATAACGGTTCTTTCCGATCACACGATGCGGACGATCGGAGAGCAGCTTGGGCGCAACACAGCTGTCACAGATCTCCAGCAGCACCGCGCGGAAGGGCTCGACCTTGATTTTGACAGTCGCACCGTACTTGTACCTGCCGATCTTATACGTTGCAGGATGGTGCGACACCACCATGACCGACGCGCATTCAGATAGGCCAATCTCACCGTCCAGCGTGATCTCAAATTCCTTGGTTTCCCACGAAGGATTGCCAAAGCTGAGCACGCGCGTTTGCGCGTTGCCGCGCGTGACGGCATTCTTGCCGTATTTTTCCTCGGGCAACAGCATGCCGTCCACCAAAATATCATTGAGTCTTGCGTGCAGATTGTAAATGTGCGCAAGTCTGGGCTGCTCCTTGTCGGTCAGCAGCCAGGGGTTGCCGTAGATCTCGGGAGCTAAGATCAGATTGCGGTTGAAGGCCTGATAAACAAGGTCATCCTCAAAGCGATCCATGCAAGAGGACAGGCACACACCGTGATCCTCGGTCAGACGGCGCAATCCCTCGGTTTCACCGCGCGAGAAGATAAAGGCGCGGTTGTGGGGCGCTGTGCATTGGTTATAGGAAAAGATATCCACGTAGGTCTCCGCGCCCTGCCAGAGGAAGGTGGTTGCGTACTTATCGCCCTCGCCCAGCTCCAGTCTGTGGTTGAGCAGCACCAGATCGGGCGAATACTTGCGGCATTCGGCCTGTACCTCGCAAAAGCGTCTGCGCGTGTCCTCGCGCAAGGTGCCGCACACACCGTCCATCTTGAACAGTGCAAAATGATAATCGCGGCAAAGAGAGACCAGCAGCTCGTGACGCGCCTTGGCACTTTCCTCATCCTCGCCGTAGCCGTCAGGCCCCATCCAGACACCCATGCGCGCTCCGATATCCGCAGCCGCCTTGACCACGGGAGCATACCCGTTCGGGTATTGGCGCGAAAGCTTGGGGCCGTCCAGGGTTTCATACGTTCCCTGCGCACCGTCCAGGTTTCCCGCATCCCATGCGTAAATATCCAGCTGCATACCCCAGGTATCGCGCATCCAGCGGAAATATTCCAGATTGATCAGCGTTTGCTGCTCGGTCGAGCCCTCATTGGTATTGTTGATCCATGAAAAGTATTGCGCATGCGAGGGCGTTTTTTCATCCGCGCCTGCAGTCTGCTTGGTTTTTTCGATCATATCAGCACCGTCCTTTTCTTGCTATTTACTTTATTGTACCATATTTTACCGACTTCGTCAAGGACAGCGTGCGTGATTTGTTTTCTCTCTTGGGATGCTTTTGTGCTTTTTGCAGTCCTATAAGGGAGTTCTTTTGCGCAATCTTGAAATTATGAAAAAAATATGCTAAAATATTGTCACCAACAGCCCCTGATTTCCGACATGTATGGTAGAGGACAAATTTTTCTGAAAGGAGACGCCTATATGCAGGATCTTGAGATTATTGAGCTGTATTTTGCGCGCGACGAGCGTGCGATCAAGGAATCCTCCGACAAGTACGGCCACTATTGCCTGGGCGTTGCGCAAAGCATTCTGCGCAATCTGCAGGACGCAGAGGAATGCGTCAACGATACGTGGCTGCAGGCATGGCATGCCATCCCGCCCGCGCGCCCCTCTTACCTGCAGCAATACTTGGGCAGCATCACGCGCCACCTCTCACTTGACCGCTACCGCCAAAACAACGCCCGCTCCAAAAGCAGCGGACAGGTAGCCGTTGCGCTGGACGAGATACAAGAGGTGGTTGCCTCGGACGTCACCGTGGCAGACCAGATGCAAGAGCGCGAGCTGATTGCGGCCATTGACCGCTTTCTGTGGGCGCTGCCCGAGCGCGAATGTAACATTTTCATTCGCCGCTACTACCATATGGACGCGATCAAGGACATTGCCAAGCGTTACGGCCTGAGTGTGGCCAACGCCAAAAAGATCCTTTCGCGCACACGCGCCAAGCTGCGCACATTTTTGGAACAGGAGGGCTGGACTGTATGACAGAGCATGAATTTACCGATCTTTTGGGCGGTATTGATCCCGCGCTGATCGCCCGTGCCGAGGCGCGCGTACCCATGCGCAAAAAGCAAAGCTTCCGCCGCACCGTGATCGTGCTTGCGGCAGCCCTGCTGGTGCTGTCGACGCTGCTTTCGGTGGCGGCCATCGCATCCTTCCCCAAGACCTACGATTTAGACTACGAAATCCCCAAGCACGAATATGCGAACAAGATCGCACAGATCTACTATGCAGAGGACGGCAAGATCAAAAAACAAAACGTCCTGCTGCCGCCTACAGCCGAAAATATTTTTATGACCTGGCAGCACCTCAACGGCCTTGAAGACAAGACCTCCCTGATAGAAATTGTTTCGACCGAAGGGGCATATCCGGACAGACAAGTGGTCATGACGCTCTCAACAGAGCTGCGGGATCATCCCGAATCCGAGACACTGCTTGACTCTTTGCAAAAAACCTTTGCACAGTATTTTGTCATGCGTGCGGAAAACATCTCCTTTATTTTTTCGGAGCCGGTCGAAGATGAGGTATTACAGTTTTCGCATAATTTGACCGAAACACCCATCCGACTCAAAAGTGGTGATACCTTCACAATCACGGTCACCATGACCAATATCTCGGACGAGGATATCGTATTTGAAGGTGCGGAGAGCGACTTCGTTCCCAAGGCGAAGCTGCTGGCAAAATCAAGCATTTACGTAGCGCACGAAATTTTCCCCATACCTCACGATAAAACCACCGAGATTGCCGAATACCGCCTTGCACCGGGTGAAAGCAAGAGCTTTACCTACACCTTCCGCATTCCTTATGCGACAAGCTCTGTCATCATTACCGGACATGATCTGACCGTCTGGTTTGAAGAGCAAAGCAAAACCTTTGAAAAAGTTACGACCATATCATATTACTTCGCAGCCTCGCAAGCCCGCCCCGAATTTGAAAGCTTTACTTTGGAATACACCTCCGAGGACAAAGCAGAGCTGCAAAGCATTTGGGACTCCTACACCTACCAAGGCGAAAGCATTATGGAACAAATGCTAAAATCGACGAGTGACGGAAACATAAATGGGAATCCTTTCAAGCTGGAGAGCGGCCAAGTTCCGCAAGGCGAACAAACTCCGTTTGCTTATTCCAAAGGCACCAAACAGCTCCAATACGGCTGGGTGGACATACACGATTACACCTTTAGAGCCACGACACTTCCTGACAACATGAACTTGCCCATGAGCATTACCGAGCAGGACAGTATTCTTGACGCGCTGATCAAAATGGGCGTTGACAAACAGACCGCTCAGGACTATCTTGGACAGGAAAATACTATTACGCTGGCAGGAACGTCTTTTCTGGACGGAGCCTCCAGTTCCATCCCTGATTTCCGCAGTACCATCGACCTGGTCTGCGATCCGGACAACTACATCTTAGTATGCACCGTTGAAAAGGGTATCATCGCTGCAAGCGATCCTTACCCGCACGCAACAAGAACGGTCAGCTTGGTCTATGACCGCGACAGCCAAAGCTTTTTGGGTGTAAGCATCGAAGTCACCCTGCCTGCTCGCCCCAACATTACCTTTGATGCTCTGCCCGTCTTTACCGTGGTGGCGGGCAAGGAGTGCGAAATCGCTCTGACGCAAGAGCAGGCGGATCTTTTGGATCAAGCAATGACTCAGGGCAAATGGCAATCGTACGAAGCCGATGCCGAATACAACTGCCAAGGTAGAATCGGTGATATTGCATTCAAGTATTCCACGGTTACGGGACAGCTGACCGTAGGTGAATTTACCGTGCAGCTGTACGGCAACGATATGATAGAACTCAACGAAATTCTGGGCATTCCGATTACACTTGAATAACACACCCCGTCCGCGGCAAAATGCCGCGGACGTTTACTATATATCGTCCATTATTTAGCTTTTTCTTGCACTTTTTTTAAAAATATGGTAAAATGTTGTAACCAAGAGGCTGCTTTTTTCGACATACATAATAGAGAGCAAAATTTGTTCAGAAAGGAGTGACAGTATGCAAGACCGTGACATCATAGACCTCTACTTTGCACGCGATGAGCGAGCCATTACCGAAACGTCCCAAAAATACGGAGCGTATTGCATGGGCATTGCGCAAAGAATTCTGCACAATCTGCAGGATGCAGAGGAATGTCTCAACGATACGTGGTTGCGTACATGGAATGCCATCCCCCCTGCACGTCCGAGTTATCTGCAGCAATTTGTGGGCAGCATCACACGGCACGTCAGTCTTGACAGATACCGCAGCAACAACAGGCGAGGCACGCTTACCGCGACCCTTGAGGAGATCGGCGAGATCGCCACTACGGACACAAATCCTGCCACGCAAGCAGAGGAACGTGAAATCGTTGTCGCCATTGACCGTTTTCTTTGGTCGCTGCCCAAGCGCGAGCGCAGTGTATTCATTCGCCGCTATTACCATTTTGACGAGATCAAATCCATTGCCAAACGATTTGGCTTGGGAGTATCAAACGTCAAGATCATTCTGTCCCGTACACGCACAAAGCTGCGTGAGTATCTCGAAAAGGAGGGCTACGCACTATGACAGAACGCAAGCTTACCGAGCTTTTGGGCTCGATTGATCCCGCTCTGATCGCAGAAGCCGAAGAAAACGTGCCCATGCGAAAAAAACCGCGCTTTCAAATCGCCCTGGTGGCAGCAGCTCTGGCAGTTTTGATTTGCACCGCGTTGGCGATCATACCGTTTATTCCCACAACGCTGGAACTGGAGTATCCTGCTGAGAACGGCGACATGGACATCAAAAACGTATGGATATACTACACCGACAAGAACGGTCGCCCAAAGAGCGAATACGTGCGCCTACCGTACTCGGTGCAAAACGTATTTGCTGCTTGGGCGCATTTGAGCGGGCTTGACGAGAGTGCCAAATTGCTCGGGATCACCACCTCTGCCGAAGACGCAGAGCCCAACGGAAGCGTAATCGTCACACTCTCCACGGCATTGCGCGACCACCCCGATTCCGATGCGCTGCTGGATTCTTTGCAGAAGACCTTTACAAGCAATTTTGACATGATGAAAGAGAACGTTTCTTTTATCTTTCGGGAAGCCATCGTGCTGGAATTCTCGCACGATCTGCCCACGCTGCCCACAAGAGTGTATGCGGGCTCGATGCTTGCCTTTTCCGTGACCCTGACCAACGTATCGGATCACGAAATCGAATGCCCCGTCATGCAATGGAGTGCGACGCTGCGACTCGATTCCACGACCCTTTCCGAACAGGTCATTCTCCCCACCGCACCTGACGACGGCGAACGTATCATGCTCGCTCCGGGGCAAAGCAAGCGTGTGAGTTACACCTTTGATCTATCCAAGGCTACGCCCGGCACTTACGACCTTGAACTCTCCTTTGTAGAATACTCCCACACCTTTGCGGATGCGGTGCAGATCCTTGACTCGGGCAGCACCTCTGTTTCGGCTGACAGCTTTGCGCAATTCTTGCATACCTACGGCTTTGATATGGCAGACGCTTCTGCGTTCAGAGAAGCCGTCATACAACTGACCTACGAGGGTAGGGGCATGTTTGAGATCATGAATAGGAATCCCGTTGATTATTCCGAGGGCTTTGACGGCCAGGATTATTCTTCCGATCTATTCACTTACTTCCACTTCCGGGATGCTTCGCAAGAACACGTAACCAAATATCGCTCCTTGTATGCCGCATCGGCAATGCCCGATGGCATGATACTCCCCTGCGGTATTACTGCCGAGCATTCCTTACAAGATGCACTCCTTGCTATCGGATTTGACAAAAATACGGCCGAGAACCTGCTTACCGGGAAAAGCACGGTGCTGCTGTTTGCCGACGGCACGCACAGCCTCTGTTTAGACTATCAGCAAGATATCGGGTGCTTTGCCATTCAGTACAAGCAAAGCGCGGCGATCTCCCCCACGTGCGACGCACAATATTGCCTTTACCTCTATTACTCGTCCGAGCTTGCATATGAGTATTTCACCGTACAAAGCAGCATGGAGCAATCCATCCTGGAGCCTGCGCGCTACGTTCAGGATGCCGGCTACGAGGTCAACCGAACCTTGACTCCCGAGCAGACCGCATGGCTGCAGGAGGTACTGGACAGCGCCGAATGGATCGAGGGGTTACCGCTCTATACCGACTACCGCTTTGAGCCCCGTATCAAAATCGGAGATACCTACGTATATTACACCGAGGGCTATTTCGTTGCAAACAACCGTTACTTTGAAGCCACAAATGAGCAGCAGGCTGAGATGCGGAAGATCGACAGCGCCTTCCCGTTCTTTGGAAACGGCCCGATCGAATATTGGAAGCAGCTTGATGCCGTCATCTCAGCCGAGCCCTTGGCCAGGCTGTTTGACAGCGATGACGTCGGTCACATGCTCATCATTCTCAATCGCAGCGTCTGGACGCAAAGCACCGCCCACACCACGCCCGCATACGGCTTGCGTGTCGGTGCAAAGGAGTGCGGCTACGATCCCGCAAGCGGTATTTTTACCGTAGGCAATTCCTTTACGGTGCTGCGTGGCGAGGACAAGCAATTCATAGACACCATTGTCACAAGAAGCATTTATCAGCCGCAATTCTCAAGCATCAGGCTTGGCGGTGAGGATGCGGGATATGCCATCCCGCCGAGCGTGGCAACGCATCTGCTCACGGTTCTGAACACCGACCACTGGTATGAAGGAGAGCTGGACGCAGCTCCCGCGCTGGTGTTCGATTGCAATGGCACGACCGTATCCTACGCAAACGGCACGTTCTTTACAAACGGACGCTATCTCTACGCCGACTCCTACACAAAGGATTGCACGGACGCTCTGCACGTGGCAATGCTCAATATCCGCCAAGGCATCGCCGACTCGGTCGTTTATTACATGGGAGAATATTACAAAAACAACGAACAGATCGATCATACCTACAAGGATACCGTTCTTCCGGGCGGTGGCGGTCAGCGCCTTGGTGACTGCGCTGCCGTGGTGATGGGTGACACATCCCTGACCGATGCGACCATGTTTGACATCGAAGACGGACAAAGCAAGGTGCTGGTCACCGACGCGAACGGTACCACCTGCTTTGCACGCTTTACCAACGTTGCCCCCGATTTCCGCGGCGGCACCTGCCGCATGATCTTGGCAGACAACAGCATGCCGTGCCGTTCCTTGACCGACGAGCAACAGACGCAGCTGCGAGAGATCTTCAAAAACGCCGAGTATTACACCTGGGACAGCTACTCTACCGGCCAGGACTCGGAGGAATTCCTGTACCTTTCCGTCTTTATGATCAACGGATACAAAATCCGTTACGAAGCCCCCACCGGCCACGTCATGATCGGCAACTGGCATGCACACCTCTCCCAAGAGGATCAGGGTGCCGTATATAACGTCATCAGCAGTTTCCTGGCCGTTGGATAAAACTCTCATAGCAAAAAGCAGAAAGCCCTTGCAAACGCAAGGGTTTTCATCTTTTTATGGCGGCGGGAGCAAGCCCCCGCCCTACGGTATATTACTGCAGCTTTTCCTTTGCCACGACGAGCATGAGCTTGATTCTGTTTTCCTGGTTGACCTTGGTGGCACCGGGATCGTATTCAATATCCACCACGTTCAGGCGCGGATCCAGGCGTCTGACCTTATTGATCATGCCCTTGGCCGCCACGTGGCAAGGCAGGCAGCCAAACGGCTGCACGATCACGATATTCTCATATCCGTGATCCGCAAACTCCAGCATTTCCGCGGCAAGATACCAGCCCTCGCCCATGCTGTTGCCCACGCCGATGACGCCCTCGGCTCTTTTTTTGAGGTCGTTGACGCGTTCGGGCGGCACGAATTTGGGATTCTGCTCGATGGCCGAGATCAGAATATCCTCCATCCAGAACATATACTTCATGGCGATCTCCAAAATCAGACGCTTGATCGGCTTACCGCCGTACAGGCGCAGATCCTCCAAGGCACCGTTGGTCTTGTAGATGCCAAATCCCAAAATGCTGGGGACGTAGACCTCGCAATCCTGCTCGGCAAGAAATTCTTCCAGATGGTTATTGCCGGGCGCGGAATACTTGAGATACAGCTCACCAATGACCGCGACCCTGACCTTGGGCGTCTTTTTGATCTCGATGGATGCAAAATCGTCCGCAATCGCACGCAGATTCTTCTTGATGGCACCGGGCATCCAGCCCTTGCCCTTGGCAAAGCCCTGACCGAGCTTGGTTGCCCACTTGTCCACCATGGCGTCGGTCTCGCCGGGGTTGACCTCGTAGGGGCGCACCTGATTGGATAGGATCATGACCATGTCCCCATAGATCAAGCCCGCAACCGCCATTAAGAGGCCAAACGGACTGAGCAGACCGCCGGGGTTAAGCTCCATGAGCCACACGTTGGCCGAAATGAATGGTACGTGGCCGTATCCCGCCTTCTCAAAGGCCTTGCGCATCAGGTTGATATAGTTGCTGTCACGGCAGCCGCCGCCCGACTGGGTAATGATCATAGCCACCTTATCGGGATCGTACTTGCCGCTCTTCATGGTAGCCAGCATCTGTCCCGTGGTCAGCATGGCGGGATAGCACATGTCGTTATTGACGTACTTGAGTGCCATTTGCAGCACCTCGGGGCCGTCGTTTTCCATGATATCGATGCTGTATCCCTCTCTTTGCAGAATGGGGCGCAGGATCTTGAAGTGGATGGGGGCCATGCTGGGCGTCAGAATGGTATAGTCCTTTTTCATTTTGCGCGTAAACTTGACGCGCTCGCGGTAATGTCCTTGCTCCTTCACGACTTCTCCCCTCCCTTCCTTTGCTGCTCGATGGCTGCGATCAGACTGCGCAGTCTGATCTTGATCGCACCGAGGTTGGTGACCTCATCGATCTTGATCTGGGTATACAAGTTGCCCGCATACTCCAGTATCGCACGCACCTCGTCGGTGGTCAGCGCGTCAAGTCCGCAGCCGAACGATACCAGATGCACAATATACATATCCTTTTGCGACGTGACGTACTTGGCAGCCGAGAAAAGTCTTTGGTGATAGGTCCACTGGCTGAGCAGATTGACCTTGAAATCGGGTGCCATGGCGGCCACGGCATCCTCGGATACCACCGCAAACCCAAGCGCGCAGATCAGCTTATGAATGCCGTGGTTGATCTCGGGATCGGCATGGTAAGGTCTGCCTGCCAGCACGATGATCTTTTTGCCCTGTGCTCTTGCCGCCTGCACGATCTTCTGCCCCTGTGCGCGGATATCTGCCATGTATGCATCGTATGCGTCGTATGCCTTTTTGCAGGCTGCCTTGACGTCCTTGGGCTCGATCCCCTCAAAGTGCTTTTGCAAGATCCTTGCAAAGCGTGCGGGGAATTCCTTTCGCACGTGAGGGCCTACGTATTCGTTGATATACTTGATCTTACCGAAATTGAGCGTATTGGCCTCAATGACCTCGGGGTATCCCGCGATGACCGCGCAGTTGAAGCAGTTCTTGGTCTTACCCTCGTTGAAATTGTACGTCATGCAGGGATAGAAGATGGCGTCCACGTCCATCTCGATCAGCTGCTGAATGTGACCGTGTACCATTTTCGCGGGGAAGCAGACGGTATCCGACGGGATGGTTCCCTGTCCCTTGAGGTACAGCTTGCGGTTGGAAAAGCCGCTCATTTTGACTTTGAAGCCCAGCTCTCTGAACAGGGTGTTCCAGAACGGGTACATTTCGTACATATTCAGTCCCATGGGCAGACCGATTGTGCCGCGCGTCCCCTCTCCCTCGGGGAATGCTGCCAGAGCAGCCAGCTTATATTCGTACAGATTGAGAGAATCGTCCTGCGCCTTGTTGGTTACCGGCTTTTCGCAGCGGTTGCCGCCGATAAATCTGCGTCCACCGCCAAAATCGTTGACGGTCAGCGCGCAGCGGTTGTTACAGCCGTTGCAGGTCACGCTTTTGATCGAGTAGGTGAACTTTTTCATATCCTCGTAGGACAGAATGCCCGAATACCCTTGGCCGTCGTGCAGCTGCTTTGCATACAGGGCCGCGCCGAACGCGCCCATCATGCCCGCAATATCGGGACGGATGACCTCCACGCCGATCTCCTGCTCAAAGGCACGCAGCACGGCGTTATTGAGGAACGTACCGCCCTGCACCACGATCTTTTTGCCAAGCTCCTCCGCAGAATGTACGCGAATGACCTTATAGATCGCATTCTTGACCACGCTGATCGACAGTCCTGCCGAAATATTTTCTACGCTGACACCTTCCTTTTGCGCCTGCTTGACCGAGGAATTCATAAATACGGTGCAGCGCGAGCCGAGATCCACCGGCTTTTGCCCGAACAGACCGAGATTTGCAAACTCGTCAATGGGGTAGCCCATGGAATTGGCAAAGGTCTGCAAGAAGGAGCCGCAGCCCGAGGAGCAGGCCTCGTTGAGGAAAATATTATCAATCGCACCGCCGCGGATCTTGAAGCACTTCATATCCTGGCCGCCGATATCAATGATAAACTCCACGTCGGGCATGAAATACTTGGCTGCCGTGAAATGCGCCACGGTTTCCACCACGCCCACGTCAATGCCCAGCGCTGCGCGCATCATATCCTCGCCATAGCCGGTCACGGCAGACGAAACGATGCGAACACCCGGGTATTTTTCATACATTTCGATCAAGGTGTCCTTGACCACATCCAGCGGTCTTCCCTGATTGGACTGGTATTTGGAATAAATAATCGCACCCTGTGCATCGGTCAGCACGACCTTGAGCGTGGTCGATCCCGAGTCGATGCCCAAATACGCATCCCCCTCGTAGGCCTCGCCCTCTTTTCTCGGCACGCTGTGCGCTGCATGACGCGCCATGAACGCATCATACTCTTCCCTGTTTGCAAACAAAGGCTTGAGCGAAGAATCGGTCAGCGAATCCGCCTTTTCTCCAATGATCTCGTAAGCCTTGGCAAGGTCTACCTTGTCCTGCGCGTAATACGCGGCACCAAGCGCGACGAACACCAAGGAATCCTCGGGGCAGGTGCCTTTGCAATGCAGCGTTTTATCAAAAGCAGCGCGCAGCTCGGACAAAAACGTCAGAGGGCCGCCCAGATACACCACGTTGCCCTCGATGGGATGTCCTTGGGCGAGTCCCGTGATGGTCTGGTTGACGATCGCATAGAAAATGCTTGCGGAAATATCTTCCTTTCTCGCGCCTTGATTGAGCAGCGGCTGAATGTCGGTCTTTGCAAAGACGCCGCAGCGGGAAGCGATCGGATAGATCCGTGAGTGCGTGAGGCTGAGCGTATCCATTTCATCGACGGGAAGATTGAGCAATGTTGCCATCTGGTCGATGAAAGCACCCGTACC
>JAZUSJ010000276.1:0-4368 GCA_045606685.1 Eubacteriales bacterium | reverse complement strand
GCGACCAAGGGCGCTGCCGGTTGCCTTTTGAATGCTGAATTGTGCAGCAATTCAGCATCGGGTGGCGTCGCTTACACTCGAAAGAATAACAACATTCACACGCCACCATCCTTTTCTGAAAAAAGGTCGATCAAAAACTTTTATGAGGGGGTGGCGGTGGGCTCTTTTTGTCGTTCGCTGCAAAACAGCAGGAATCCGTTCACGTTCGAACGAATCCCTGCTGTTTTCGTTTGCTTTTCATGCCTGCATCATGCGCTCGCGCAGATCGGCTATGATCTTTTTTTCCAATCTGGAAATGTACGATTGCGAGATACCAAGGTAAGAAGCGACCTCCTTTTGCGTCATCTCCTGCTTGCCCGAAAGGCCGTAGCGCAGCTCGATGATCAGCCGCTCGCGCTCGTCCAAGGTCGCCACCGCCCGTCTGATCGCCTCTCTTTCCTCCCTTTGCTCCAGCTCGTACGCCACGCCATCCTCCTCGCTGCCCAAAATATCCGAGAGCAGCAGCTCGTTGCCGTCAAAATCCACGTTGAGCGGCTCATCCAAGGAAACCTCTCCGCCCTTACCCGATTGCTTGCGCAGATACATGAGTATCTCGTTCTCAATGCACCTTGAAGCATAGGTGGCAAGCTTGATATTCTTGTCAGACCGAAAGGTGTTGACCGCCTTGCACAGCCCGATCGTGCCGATCGAGATCAGATCCTCGATGCCCGTCCCCGTGCTTTCAAATTTTTTGGCCACGTACACCACAAGCCGCAGATTATGCTCAATGAGCGAATTCCGCGCATCGGGATCGCCCGCCTCCAAGGCCTCGATCATCTCTGCCTCCTTCTCCGGGCTGTACGGTGCGGGCAGCAGCTCAGGGCCGTTTATGTAGTAGACACCGTTTTTTTGCGCCAGCCTTTGCCTGATCAAAAGCAGCAGCCTTTCAATTACATTCATATTTCCTCCTTTACTGCATAAGCGCGGCCGGTACAATGGCAGCATATTCCTCGGGCAAAGCCTGCCCCGAGGGTGCGATCAACGCATGCACCGCGCGCTGTTTCCCGTTTTGCTCTTCTATCAGCACCTCATCCGGCAGCAATGCCACCGCAAGGCTGCTCCCCTGTGCGGTCCGGATGGGGACAAGGCGCACTCTTTTCTCCTGCCCCGCAAAGCCCAAATCCCTGCCCGCGCTCTCCACCGCACCTCGCAGCTCACTCGGCAGGTGCGCCAGCCACCGCTCCCTGTCCGCCACGATCACGGGCGTGCCGCTGATCGGATCGCACAAAAGATTTCCGCTGTCGCAAAGCCCGTCAAACTCCCAAGCAGCGTCTGCCAATCGCACGCGCACCCTACAGGTGCGCTTTGCGCTTTGCCTTGAAAAAAGTCTGCTGCCAAACGCAGCCGCCAATGCCGCAGCCGTGGCAAGCACCAAAAACATCCATGCCGAGATCCCGTCCCCCTGCACCTCTCCAAGCGGCAGATCCAGCTTGTTGAGCAAATTGTACAGCGCAGTCATGCCGCCGCCCATGAGTGCCGAGATGCCAAAATACGTGCCGCACAAAAGAAACAAGCGTCCCGGGCGCACACCTTTTCCGGCTGAGCTCAACGCACACATGGCAAAGCACATCCCAACGTCCAAAAGCAACGCCACCCATTGTCGGACGCTTACAAGCAGCGACACCACGCTGTAAAGTCCCCCGACTGCGGCTGCCAGCAGCATACGCCCCTTATGCTGCCGCAAATGCAACAGCTTGACACTCAGAAACATGCACAGAAAATCCATGCTGAAATTGATCAGAAACAACAGATCCGCATATACGTCCAAGCTCCCTCACCTCCGCTTTCATTATACGCCCTGTTGCGTGACGGATAAGGTCATATCAGGGAGTGAGTGAGAAAAAATTAAAATTTACAAAAAACAGGTGACAGATAGAGGCGTATATGATATAATGGTAAAAAACCTTACGGGAGAATTCTCTATGAAATATATCAGACTGATCGCAACGCTCTTGGCTGCACTCTGCCTGCTGTGCGCCTGCAACACAAACGGCCCCGAATCGGGGACAGACCGTCAGCCCGTCACGCAAAGCGGCGGCCAATATCAAAGCAGCTTCATGACCGGCATTTCCAAGGAAAGTGCTTGTAAAAATCCCGACGTGGCTGCATGGATCGAGCTGTGCGCCGCCGAGGAGCGCAACGACATCGGGCATTACGTGCTGCGCAACACCGTGGACAACGGGGACGGCACCTCCACCCATCACCTGCTTCTGTATCGCTCGTCCACCGAGCAGGATGCAAAGTCCTTTGCGGTATCCTTTGCCGAGGACGGCGAGCTTTTGACCGTAACCTGCACCTATACCTCCTCGGATAAGTCACAGTACGGCTACGATCTCGTGTATCTGACGCTGCAGGCTGAGAGTGATCTGCGCGTGCTGCCCGAGCTTGTGGTAGACGGTGACTACCCCGGTCAGATCGTGACCGCCACACAAAAAGCCATCACTCCCGACACCTTTGGTACGCAGAACAATGAGTAAACAAAAAAACACACCCACAAATCCCGAGAATACCGCACATTGTCGCGCGTATCATAAGCTCACCTTCGGGCTCTACCGCCTGGCAGGCAGGATCTATGCCAAGACTTACGCCGGCTATCGCTCACAAAAGGTCAGGCACGATCTGCAAGGGCCACACCTCATCCTTGCCAACTCGCAAACGCTGCAGGATGCACTTCTTGTACGCCTTGCCTTTGACTATCCCGTTTACTGCGTGCAAACGCGTGCCGTGCGCCGCGGCCCGATCGCAATGCTTGCGGATCTTTTGACCGCGCCCATTACGCAAAAGCCCTGTGTTGCACGCTGGTCATCCTCTTGCGTACAAAAGATCACGCAAATCATACACGAGGGCGGCAGCATTTGCCTGTTTCCCATGGGTGACGCGCCGTACGGAAATGCACCCGGTACGATCTCAAAGCAGACCGTGCCGCTCATCCGCGCCTTGAACGTCCCCGTCATCCTGTACACGGTTCACGGCGGTGCGGGTGCGCTTCCCCGCTGGGGGGACGGCAGAAGAAAAGGGCCTTTTATCGGCAGAAGTGAGAAAACGCTCATGCCGTCCGAGTATGCAGAGATGACAGACGAGGCACTACATGAGCTGATCAGCCGCACGCTTTGCGTCAACGACAAGCCGCTTGCCCTGACCTATGGAAGCAAATACCGCGCAGAACGCCTGGAGCGCGTGCTGTACGTTTGTCCGCGTTGCCGCGCGCATTCGAAGCTGTATACCTCGGGCAGCCACGTCAGCTGCCGCGGCTGCGGCATGACAGCCGAATATACCGAGGCGGGCAATTTCGTATTTCTCAACTGTGAAACACCCATCACCACACCCGACACATGGATGAATTATCAGCTGGCATGGCTCAAGGGGCGCGTGGACACTTTGGATGGCGAGATCTTTACCGATGAGGGCGTCAGCATCCTGTCGGTCGATAAAAAGCCTGCGGACGAGCCCTTGTTCGGCAAGCTGATCATGACGCGAGAGCGACTGCTTTTGCGCTTTACGGACGGTGAGGCAGGCGTGCGCTCGGTCGGCTTTTCGCTGGACTCGGTGACTGTGCTAAGGCCTGTGGGCAAAAACAAGCTTTCCCTGACCACCGCGCAAGGCACTTGGGAGATCACGGGCGCATCCGGCTTTTGCGCCTACAAATACGCGCAGCTGCTCATGGCCCTGCGAGGACAGTTCAGAAAATAAGGCAGAAACAGAAAAACACATCATCAAATCAGAAATAACGCAACCCAAAAGGGGCTAAGTCACTTGGATTTAGCCCCTTTTCTATGCGCTTTGAAAACAAATTTCGTCCAAACTGTTTACAATCCCTGTCGGATGTGCTATAATATACGTGCGACACAAGTGAATAACGGGCTTCGGCCCGAAAGTACATGGATCATAGTGTACGTTTTTACCATAGGTAAAAATGTACGCTCCATTTTCGTATGCTTTGGTCTTGTACTTTCAGCTGTTCGAAAATCACTTGTGTCGCAGCAATTGGAGCTACCATTTTTCAGTGCGTAGCTTTGGCTGCGCACTTTTTATTATGGGGAGAAAAACAATGGAGTACTCTTTTTTGGATCATCAGGACTTACTTTTTCATGGCAATTTTGCTGAGTTGGATTACAATCCCAATTTAGCCAATATTGATGAAGAACGTCTTTTGGAACGCTCCTGGAAGCAGGTGGAGGCAGAACTTACCTTAGCCGAACGGGAGCCGAACCAAGTTGGTTTTGACGTGCAGATTTCTCCGATTCCTGCATCTTTCCCCTTGGACATATTGCCTATATGCCCTGCGGGAAAAGCTTTTGGACTCGAATAAATCTGCTGCGTCAAAACTGC
>JAZUSJ010000275.1:0-16241 GCA_045606685.1 Eubacteriales bacterium | reverse complement strand
TTGACTGGCAGGTCATACTAATTATATCATATTTGGAGGATTTCCTCTCATCGGCAGAGCCTCTATTGAACCACGCGACTATCGCGTGGTTTTCTTTTTTCAAAAAAACATCTGTAGGGGGGCATCCCCTACAGATGTTTTTAGCAGATCATTCCTTATCCGCAACGACTGCGTCGACCTTACCGTCACCGTCGACGTCAACACCCACGACGTCGATCTTGCCGTCACCGTCCACATCAATGCCGACTGCGTCAGCCTTGCCGTCACCGTCGGTGTCAATTACAATGGTATCAGCCTTGCCGTCTCCGTCTGTATCGATCGCAACGGCAACTGCGGGCTGCTTGGATGCCTTGGAAACACCGATCAAACCTACGATCAGGTTGATGATTGCCAGCAGCACAGTCAGCGCACCGACCACGATCAGCGAAATACCGATCATATCGTTGAGTACCGAGGCCAAAAGACCGCAGATCAGCAGCACCACGATCAGCACGCCAAGGATCATTTTGATCAGCTCAGCCTTGAACTGCTGCAGCTTCTTCTCTGCCTTGCAGATGCGGATGATGGGCAGTACGACCAGATACAGCGCGATCAGACCGCAGATGGTCCAGCGCAGCACGGTCATAATGATGCCGACAACACCGGGGACGGCAATGCCTTCAACGCCAAAGGCGATCAGAGCGGTGATAACACCGTAAATGGCAAGCGTCACACCAATGACCATGGTGATGATCGAGAAGACCAGGTCAAATTTGCCCTTTTTCTGCTTGAAGCTTGCAATACCGCCAATCAGGTTGGGGATGGTGGTCAGTACCAAGGAGATACCGATCAGTGCAAATGCAACGCTGAGCACGGTATCAAAGATCTTGGGAAGCTCCAGCACCAAAAGGCCGCCGCCGATCAAGAGTCCACCGAACACAACGTTGAGGATCACAGAAATAATAATTCCCGTAATAGCCGTTTTTTTGTTCATGATAAAGCTCCTTTATGTAAAATTATTTTTGATAACGAATCAAAGATCGTTCGGATCTACCCCTGCGGGCAGATTGAACGGCAGATCGAGCGGCTCTCCCGACTCTTCCCGATCTTGCTGCGCACACTGTTTCTCTTGGGAACTCTGCGCCTCTTGCAGCTCTCTTTGCCCCGCAGCCTTGACCGCCTTGGAAAGCCCTGCAAGCGCTGCGATGAAATAAGCAACGGCAAGAACGCCCATCAAGCAGCCAAGCACCTGTACGGTAATGCCCACGGGATCGTCCTCCATTAGCCAGATCACCACACAAAACGCTGTCAGAAATAGAGCGAGAGCACCAAGCAATGGCTTATATAATTCCACGCGATATTGCAGCCCCCTTTGATCGGAACGAATCGTACGGATCAAAGGTATTATGATCAAATAAAGCGATACAGGTACGATGGCCAAACGAGGCAGTCGCAACACTTGCTCAAATCTTTGATCGATCATATTTTTCATTTCCGAATCAATCGTCTGACCTGAATCACGCAGTTGCTCAACAATCGAATTAACCCAGGAGGCCCCCAATATTTCAATAACCAGCGTGCCGATACCGAAGCAGATAAGAAATGCGCCCACCAGCACATACCCCAAGGACAAACGTAGATCGGCTTTTCCCAAGTGCTTTTTCCGCACACGGACGATGTTTGAAATCAACTGCGGGATAACCGCAATGGCTAACGATGCTCCGATCATCGTAATCACTATGTTATAGATCAAATCCATGACACCACCGTCATAGGTGTAAAAAACGATCATGGAACCGCCCAAAAACAGAGCAAATCCTAATGAAAGAAAGCAAACAAGTACCAATATATCGGTAAATACTACCGTTGATTTTCTCATACTTACTCCCTACATCATATGCAGCTATTTATCAAATGTCATCCGCATTGACACCTGCGGGAAGGTGAAAGGGGATGTCCGAGGGCTGTTGTGCTTGGTCTTCCCGGGTGGGCTGTGCCTCCTGCGCGGTATCGGTCTGTTTTTTGATCATCAGGCCAAAAACAAGCACGAAAACGGCAAGTGCCAACACAATCAGCAGTTCTGCAGCAATCTCCCCGTACGAAAAGAATAACGTAAACTTGGTGTACGCATCCAAGGTCAATTTGCCAAGATCCACGTCACGCAGGATCATCTTGTTAATCAGTCCTCCTGCAAGTGTAAACAAATTCGGGACAAGGATCAACACAGCCGCTGCAGGCTTGTGCAGCTCGGCCTTGATCTGCAGCCATTTCTGCTTCGGACGGATCACGCTAAGCACAAATAAGGCAATCAGGCCAAGGGCTACGAGCGTGGTGAAAACCGTATACGCAATGCCCAAGAAATTCAACAGCCTGAACAACTGCTCCATGGACATCATAGGCATACTCATTCTCAAATATATCTCCACGATCAGGCTTCTTGCAATCGTGAGCATCCAGTAAAGTCCCGAAACAAGCGTCCAGACAATGCTGACGATCAGCGAGAGAACGGAAAGGATCTTGGCCGTCCTGTCCTTTCCCTGCTTGGCTTGCCTGCACAGCAGTATCGCAGGGATCAGAACCGAAAGACACAACAGAATCCCCGCAGGCAAAGTAAACAGCGTATTACGCGTCAAAAGTGCAAGAAGTATGTTCAGTACAATGCAGCCTGCATATAAAAACAGCATGACAGACGTCAAAATCGAGTTAGTTCGGGCGGTTTTAGCATTCATTCTTTTTCTCCCTATGCATGATCCATGCCAAAGCCTTTGGCGCTATGATGTCGGAAACATCCTCCCCTTTTGCAAGCCGCTCTCTGGCCAAGGTTGAGCTGACGTGTGCAAATGCGGGATCGGACGGCAAATACAGCGTGCGGGCGCGAGGATTGTGTGCAAGATTCCACGCAGCGTGGATCTGCTCGTAGGCAAAATCCGCCTCGTTGCGCACACCCTTGACAATCACGTCGCCCTCAAGCCGGTCAAATGCGTCGATGAGCAGTCCGCCTCGTGTTTCCACGCGCACACCCGGGATATCCTCACAGGTCAGGCGTGCGATCTCAACGCGTGCCTCGGTATCAAACAGATACGCTTTGACCTTGGCATCTTTGACGTACTTGGTCATGTCGTTGTGCATGATCAGCACCACCACCTCGTCAAAGATATCGGCAGCAGCTGCGATCACCTGCCTGTGTCCCAAGGTCATGGGATCAAAGCTGCCCGGAATGATGGCGCGGCTCACGTGTCTGCCTCCTTTTCAACAGGCGTCAGCACCGTGATAAAGGAGGAGGCGTGATGCGTTTTACCCACCACGCGATAGCGGTCGCAAAGCGCAAAATGCTTGCCCCAGATATTCTCCTCGCCCGACTCGCAGATCACGCGTGCGCCCGGCTTTAAAAGATCGTAGCGCAAAAGCAACAGCAGCGATTCGGACAGCGCATCCGACGCGTAGGGCGGATCGAGGAACACGATATCGTATTGCTCTCTGCCCTGTCTGCTCTTGAGAAAATCGGCATAGTCCGACTTGACCACAAAGCAATCGGGCGCAAGCTTGGTCTTGAGCATATTTTTGTAGATCACATCAACGGCAGGCTTGGATTTGTCCACAATGGTGGCATGTCGCGCACCGCGCGAAACAGCCTCCAATCCCATCTGTCCCGAGCCGCCGAACAGATCCAGCACGTCCCTGCCCTCAATCTCAAATTGGATCATGGAAAAGACCGCCTGCTTGACTCTTTCGGTGGTGGGCCTTGTATCCATGCCCTCCAGCGTGTACAGCTTGCAGCCTCTGGCTTTTCCGGTAATAATTCTCATCATAACAATTTATCTCTTCCTTTTAAAGTGTTCCAGTATTGCGTCGGCATCCTTTTCTCCGATGCCCTTGATCGCCAACAGCTCCTCACGGTCGGCACGCTTGACTGCCTGCAAGCCGCCCGGCATTTTGAGCAGCGCGGCAGCCTTGGCAGGCCCGATGCCCGGGATCTGCGTCAAGGACGAGGTCACAAGCGTTTTGGTCTTGGCCTGCTTCATGCGGCCGACGGTATAGCGGTGTACCTCCTCCTGAATGCCGTAGATAAACTGAAAAACAGCCGTTTCCTTGGCGATGCTGATCTCCTCTTGGTCGGTGCAAAGCGCACGCGTTTTATGATAATCGTCCTTGACCATGCCAAAGATCGGAATATCGATCCCTATCTCTGCCGCCAGCTGACGCGCAACGCCCACGTGTCCCTTGCCGCCGTCCAGCAAGATCAGGTCGGGATACTCGGCAAAGCTTCCCTCCTCGTCTGCAAGATGTGCAAATCTGCGCGAGAGTGCCTCACGCATGCTGGCATAGTCGTCGGTCGTACCTTGTACGGTTTTGATCTTGAAATTTCGGTAATCGCGCTTGGCAGGTGCGCCGTCCTTGAACACCACCATGCCTGCGGTCAGATGCTCCTTACCGAAATTGGAAATATCGTAGGATTCTATCCTTGCGGGATAGGATTCCAGCTCCAAAAGGTGCGCAAGCCGCAGCAAAACGCCCTCGCGGCGGCTTTCATGCGTAGCACTCTTCTCCGCGATCTCCTTGGCATTGGCACTCACGGTCTCGCAAAGCGCACGCAGCTGCCCTCTCTCGGGGGTGCGCAGCTCGACTTTACGTCCCGCAAGGCTGCCCAGATATTCGGCTGCCGTTTGTCTTGCATCCTCATCGGGCATAAACGAGATCAGGATCAGCTTTGGGATCTCGGAGCGTCCCCTGTACAAGTCACAAATAAAGGATAGCAGCGCGTCGCGATCGGTGATATGCTCCTTATCAAACAGATAATCCTGCTTATCTGTGCAAATGCCGCCTCGCACGAAAAATACTGACATGGCAGACAGCACGCCGTCGTCATACAAGCCGAACACGTCGTAATCGTCGTCCGGTGCGCCCACTACGCTCTGCTTTTGCGACAGGCGATCCAGCGCAGCGATGGTATCCCTGCAAAACGCTGCCGCCTCGTATCTTTCCTGCTCTGCCAGCGCGTACATGCGCTCGGTCAGGCGTCTTTTCTCGGCAGCCGTATTGCCGCGCAAAAGCTCGGCCGCGGTACGGATCTTCTCGGCATATTCCTCGGGCGTTACCTTGCCCGTGCATACGCCGCAGCACTGCTTGATCTGATAGTACAGACAAGGGCGCTCCTTGCCGATCTGCTCGGGAAATTTGCGCTTGCAGCTTGGCAGACATAGTGCCTTTTGCAAGGATCCGATCACGGCATACACCGTGGAAACGCCCGAGTAAGGGCCGAAATACTTGCCCTTATCTGCATCTCTTTTGCGCGTCATGATCACACGCGGATACATCTCGTCCGTGATCTTGATATACGGATAGGACTTTGCGTCCTTGAGTCTGATATTATATTTGGGCGTATACTGCTTGATCAGCGTATTCTCTAAGGACAGCGCCTCGATCTCGGTCTCACACAAAATATAATCAAAGCTGTGTACGCGCTCGACCATACGCGCTGTTTTGTTGTTCTTTTCACTGTTCTGAAAATACTGCGACACGCGGTTTTTGAGCTTGCGGGATTTTCCCACGTAGATCACCTTGCCTGCAGCGTCCTTCATAATATACACCCCGGGAGTGGTGGGCAGCGAGTTTGCTTTATCCAGCAATCGCTGCATTCTTGTCTGATTGTCGGACATCGCGACCTCCTGTCTTCAAAATTGCAAAAAACGGTGTGGGGACATTTGCACACCATGTCCTCCACACCGTTTTTATACAAGCCCCAAGCCCTTATTCGGAAAAGCCGGAATTGATCAGTGCCTGCAAGCCCTGCAGCGCAAGCTCTTCATCCTGTCCATCCGCGCTCAGCGTCACAGACATGCCCTTAGCAATTCCCAAAGACAAAACGCCCAAAAGGCTTTTTGCATTAACTCTGCGCTCATCCTTCTCAACCCAGATCGAGCATCTGTAGCTGTTCGCCTTCTGGATGAAGAACGTAGCAGGTCTGGCATGCAAACCGCTTGCATTGGTAATAACAACTTGACAAGACTTCATATATTTCTCCTGCTCCTTTAATAGTCACATTGACAGTTCTAACTATTATAAGTATAACAAAAGCGCACGTCAAAATCAAGCGTCATTCTATAGGAAATTTTGACAAGTGGACAAACATTTTTTCGTCATTTTACACAAAACCGCAAAATGCTCTTACCAATCACTGGGTTTCGGCAGCGTCGGTTTGCGATTCTTGCTGCGATTCCTGCAGCACAATGCCGTCGGTTTGCTCAGTGATCTGCAGAATGCGCACGCGCACGCTGACCGTATCCGTATAGATCTCCAGCACCTGACCGGGTGTCAGCGTATAAGTGCCGTCCAGCACAAGAGAACCCTGCTCCAGCACGCCCGAACGCGAGCGCAGTACGCCGAGAACGGTCAAATCATCCGGATTCTGTTGGTCTGTCAAAACAGAAACGGCTTGGCCGTTCTCGCTTTCCTTATGCACGGCCAAGGCACCAATGCGCAGGCCGCTTTGTGCATCATATACCGTATCTCCGCTGTCCAGATATTTGGCATAGCTTTCTTTTGCATCCTCGATCTCAAAATAGACCATATAGGACTGTCCCGCCTCATCGCTGACGTGCGGATCGTAAATAAAGCAGCGATAAACGATACCCGCAATGCAGGCAGCGATCAAAAATCCGATAAAAACGTCCACAAATACACCGCCGGACGAAATCGTTGTCTTGCTTTTTTCTTCTTTGTTACTCATCTCATTCTACCTCTTCCACAACCTGCAGCTCAACGATCACAGCATCACTGGCCAGTCCGCAAAAACGGCAGGTGTATGTCTTGCCCACCGCGATCTTGGTTTGCTCCACAAAATAGCCCAGCGTGTAATTATAGTTGGCAGCCGTATCCACGGTCACGTAAATATCGATCGTTCCGTCCTCGTTGACCTCCAAGGAGTTTCCAAGCACCTTCCCCAAGGAATAGCTTCCCTCTTCTCCCGAAAGATACACCAATGATCCCGATTGGATCACGCATCGCATATCCTCATCCAGCGCAAGCGCGGGATCAACGCTTTCCAAAAGGAAGGTATAGTTGATCTGCTTTTCTGCATATCTTGTTGAAAAATATTTTCCTGCTGCATAAATTCCGTAGACAGCGCCTGCGATCACGGCAAGCAGCAGTACAACGATCAAAACGTCTACCGCAACGGGCAAGCCCTTCTTGCGCGGTTTTTTTACTTTAGGAGCCTTACGTATCTTTTTCTTAGGTTCATTGACAGGCGTCAGCGTCGTTTCGGGTGCAATGCTGGAAGCCTTTTGTGCATCCTCGGGAACCTGACTCTTTTTCTGATCAGCCATGATAATCCCCTCCTTCTTTATCTTGTTCGGAACGCAATATCCGTGCGCTCCGCGGTTGGGCCGTGCGTTTGTACGGCACGTGCCAGAGTTTCATATTGTGTGCGAATGCTTGCAACAGTCAGTGCCATGATCATCCATCCCAGCATAAACACGCTTGCACTGCCAAAGAAATTGCAGGTAAATCCCATAACCAGAACACCCACAGCACCGGCAAAGCCGGCAACCACACGCGATTTTGTCGTGGCATTGCTGCACTTGCGCAGATACGTCAGCACGCACATGGTAAACAAAAGCAAAACTGTAAGCAAAGCAAACAAGATCAGATATCCGCACTCCGCAAGCAGCTGCAGATACGTGTTCTGCATATCCACCGTGCTTTCCATACCGGGTGCGGCATAATGCGGAAATACGCTGCGTACAGCATGCTCGCCAAATCCCACGCCAAGCAAGTGATCAAACGACATGGCCAGCACAGCGGATGCAATGCTCCTTCTTTGATAAGCCGTATCCGCATAGTGTACGATCACGTCAAGATAAGCATGTATGAATTCAAATCTGTCCAGATGCAGCAAGCGGTAAAGCTCGGAATACCAAGCTGCGCCGCAGGCAGCGGGAAATGCCAGTACCGCGGCAGCACTGAGAGATTTGTAGCTGTACATAAAGAAGAACAGCAATATGCTCACACCAAAGCCTGCCCAGATCCCGACCTGCATGGTCGTGAACACCGAAAGAATTCCGATCATCACCCAAAGCACCTTCCAGAAATACCCCGTGATGCTTCTTTTGCCGACAAGACCGGAAATCATGATGGGCAGCAGCATCAGCAAAAGACCGCCGGCCAGCGTCCCGTCACCGAAATATGCGTCGTACTGCGCAAATGTTTGGGAAAACATCGTAAAGTCAACGCGGATGATGACCATATCCAAAAATTGCATGATCTGTGCAAGCGGCAGCACGCTCAGTACCGAAAGCACAGCGCCCGAAACAGACAAAAGCTTATAGCATCTGTTCAGCCATTCCGCAGAGCGCATCAGGCTGACGACAGGAAAATACATTGCAACAATGACCGTATAGCCGATCCCGTAGGCCAAAGAAAGCGTACCGCCCTGTGAGAAAATCCCGTGCAAGACCAGCATCGCACCAAGCAGCAGGATCACAAAATCCATCATATGCACATGCAGGGCGCGCTTTCCGCGTATCAGCTTATTGACAAAGCTGACCAAGGTAACGGCCGAGATCCCGATCGCACATAAACCGGGCTCACCCGTGATCCACCAGATCGAAACGGTTGCCGCCGCAAGCAGCACACCCGCCTCGGGAATATACAGTACAAGCAGCGCCATCATGCAAACCAAAGCCGCCAGCGGAATGGTTGCGGGATGGAAAAAGAAGGTCAGCATACCAAACGTAATGCCCAGAACCAGTGCAGCATATACCAGCGCGGTATTGCCGCGTTCCTTTTTCTCTCTTCCCTTCTGCAATGGCTCAAGCCCCAGATAGGAGCGCAGGATCTTGCCCACTATGCGGCTGCCGAACGCAGCGCGATACAGCGGCTTGCTGCTGCACAGCAAGGGCAACGCAAAAACGGCAATGATAATCCCTGCAATTCCCCAGCCGATATTGCCTGCGTAATCAACCGACAGTCTTTCCGCAATGAAATATACGGCAGCACCTACGGCACCGTAAATGAAGAAGAACATACCAAAGGCGTTCAGGGGACAGAATACGAAAAATTTGATGATCCTGTCAAGTCCGCGCAGAATCTTACTGCTCTCCAGCCAATGTGCCAGCTTTAAGCGCAAGCCATGCACGTTACGCCGGAATTTCGCATCCGGAGTACCAAACATCACGGTGTAAAGGTTCTGCCAGCGAAGCTCCAGTACATCAAAAGAGGTCAGCAGTCTTGCGGGCAGACTGTTGCACAACAGCGTATAGATCCAGCTCGACAAGCTATGAAACAGGTGAAAAAACAGCGAACCCACGCGCTTTTTTGTGGGCGCACTCTTTTGCTCGATCAAGACGATCCCTCCTTTCAGTCTTGTTTTTGCAGCAGATCGGGCCTATCCCGCTCTGTTTTTTCGGTGGCCTTTTGCAGCCGCCACGCATCAATATTGGCATGATGTCCCGAGATCAGGACGTCCGGCACCTTCATGCCGTGCCAATCGTAAGGTCTTGTATATTGGGGGTATTCCAAAAGCCCCGAGGAAATGCTTTCCTTTTCATAGCACTCGGGATCTGCCAGCACGCCCTCGCAAAGACGCGCCACGCAGTCCACCAGAATGCAAGCGGGAATCTCACCGCCCGTCAGCACGTAATCACCGATCGAGATCTCCTCGTCCACGATCTCCTCGATCACGCGGCAGTCAATGCCCTCATAATGTCCGCAAAGCAGCACGAGATTGTCGTATGTAGCCAGCTCCTCGGCCTTTTTCTGCGTCAGCACCTTGCCTGCGGGAGACAGGAAGATCACGCGGCGCGTGCCTGTAAAGCCGTCCTCTGCCTGCTTTCGCAGCACGCCCTGAAAGCAATTATAAACGGGCGGTGCTGCCATCAGCATTCCCTTGCCGCCACCGTAGGGCGTGTCGTCCACGCGGCGGTGCTTGTCCTCGGAATAGTCCCGGATCTGATGCGTATGCACCTCGATCGCACCGCTTTTTTGCGCGCGGCCGATGATGCTCTCGCCAAGCACGGTGCTTACCAGCTCGGGAAACAGCGTCATAATATCAAATCGCATAAATCTCTCAATCCTCCAGCATGCCGCCGATCGGGGCAACCAAAATGCCGCGCTCAGGATCGATGCCCTTGACAAATTCATCCACGGCAGGCATCATGCGCTCACCGTCGGGCGTATTGACCACGTAAATATCCGCAGGCCCCTGGTCAAGCACGTCCGCGAGCTGTCCGTAAACCTTTCCGCTCGCCACGTCCACCACGTCAAGCCCAATCAGCTCCGCGATCAGGTATTCACCCTCGGGGATCTTCAAGTCTTCCCTTGCCGCATGCAGCACCTTGCCGCGCAGCGCGTTTGCCGCGTCCACGGTATTCACACCGTCCAGCTCTGCGATCACGAACTGCTTGAACACAGATGCGCGATTGACCTTGAGTTCTTTCATGCCCTCTTTTGTCGGCAGATAAACGCGCTTGAGTTTGGCCAGCACCGCAGGGGTGTTGCACCAGCTTTCTATTTTGACAGCGCCCACCACACCGTGTGTATTCACGATCTTTCCGCACTCGGGAAATGTAATCAGCTTCATAATAAACATCCTTTGCTTATAGTTATTTATATTATATCACATGATATAAATAATTGCAACAGTTATTTTCAGTAAAAAACCGCCCGCGCTGCGCGCGGACGGTAATTTTTTATACTTAGATATCCATCTTGATCTGTCCCTGTGCGGCAAGGTCAGCCTTGTGCTTTTCCATCAGGGCGTTGATCTTGGTCACGGGATCCAGCAGCTCGCTGATGGTGGTGTCGTGGTTGAGCGTTTCCACAATGTAGGAAACGTACTTGGACATATCAACCTCAACAAACCAAGGCTTGTCGGCAAGCTCGGGGCGGCGGTACACCAGATTGGTGGCCAATACGCGGTCGATCAGGCCTGTTTCGTAAGCCTTATCGAACTTATCGCAGCCGTCGGTAAACAGACCGAACGAAGCGGCAGCAAATACGCGCTTAGCGCCTCTGCTCTTGAGCTGGCCTGCAACGTCAAGCAGAGATTCGCCCGAGGAGATCATGTCGTCCACGATCAGCGCATCCATGCCGTGCAGATCCTGGCCGAGGTACTCGTGCGCCTCAATGGGGTTCTTGCCGTTGACCACGATCGAGTAGTTGCGGCGCTTGTAGAACATACCGATGTTGAGTCCCAGCACCGAGGAATAGTACATGCATCTCTGCATAGCACCCTCGTCGGGCGAGATGATCATCATATGATCCTTGTCGATCATGATATCCGGCACGCTGCGCACCAGCGCCTTGATCATCTGATAGGTAGGTCTGACGTCGTCAAAGCCTGCCAGGGGGATCGCGTTACAAATCCGGGGGTCATGTGCGTCAAAAGTAATGATGTTGGCAACACCCATTGCCACCAGCTCCTGCAGCATCAGTGCGCAGTCCAGGGATTCTCTTGCCTGTCTGCGGTGCTGTCTGCCCTCGTAAAGCATGGGCATGATCACGGTGATTCTTCTTGCTTTTCCTGCTATCGCAGCAATAATACGCTTCAGATCGGCATAGTGGTCATCGGGACTCATGGGAACGGGCATGCCGTACATCTTGTAGGTGACGCTGTAATTGAACACGTCACAGATAATATACACGTCCTGTCCGCGCATGGACTGCTTGATCAGCGCCTTGGCCTCGCCCGTACCGAATCTGGGGCAAGTAACGTTGACAAGATAAGTGTCGTCCTGATCAAGACCGTGCCAATCCTTGAGATAATAATCTACCTTTTTTGCGATCTCCTCGCATCCGCGCATGCCGATCACACTCAGATCGGCAAATTGCTGTTCCTTCATGTCGTACCTCCGTTACAAATCGCTGTATTGTCAATTCACTTACTGCAGCTTACAGAAGCGTGCATACGCTTCGTCCCATGCTTCTCTTTCGGTGCAAGGCTGGTAGTGCTTCATCTCGAACGAGTTGGCAACCACTTCTCTTGCCTGGGCCAGATCCTTGATCGCGCCCTGTGCGATGCACTGCATGATCAGGTTGCCGATTGCAGTTGCTTCCTCGGGACCTGCACATACGGGAATGCCGCAAGCGTCTGCGGTCATCTGGGACAAGAACTTATCCTTTGTGCCGCCGCCCACGACGTTGATCATGGTAGCGGGCTTGCCGCGCAGCTGGCCGATGGTGTCTACGGTGTAACGGTACTTGAGTGCCAGGGACTCGTAAATGCAACGAACGACCTCACCAACGCTCTCGGGAACGGGCTGACCGGTCATACGGCAATACTCACGGATCTTTTCGGGCATGTTACCGGGAGTGCCGAAGGACTTGTAGTCCACGTTGATAAGCGAGCGGAAGGGGGTGCATTCCTTAGCCCAGGCTTCCATCTGAGCAAACGAGTAATCCTTACCCTCTCTCTTCCACTGTCTTCTGGATTCCTGAATGATCCAGAGTCCCATGATGTTCTTGAGGAAGCGGATGGTGCCCATTGCACCGCCCTCGTTTGTCAGGTTAGCGGCTCTGGTTGCGTCATTGATCAGCGGAGCGTCAAGCTCTGCGCCCATGAGCGACCACGTGCCGGAGGAAATGTAAATGAAATCCTTATCGGTTGCGGGGACTGCGATGACTGCGGAGGCAGTATCGTGCGATGCGGTGGTGTATACCTGAATGCGGTTCTTACCAACCTCATCGGTAATGGAAGGCAGCAGCGCACCAAGATTGGTACCGGGCTCAACCATGGGAGCGAACTTGCTCTCGGGAATGCCCAGCTTGGAGATCAGCTCAGAGGAGATCTTTCTGGAATTTGCGTCCAGGATCATACCGGTGGAGGCGATGGTATATTCGGTTGCCATCTTGCCGGTCAGGAAGTAGTTGAGCAGGTCGGGGATGAACAGGATCTTATCTGCTCTGTCAAAGCCCTCGGCGTTATCTCTCTTCTCTACTGCAAGCTGGTTGAGCGTGTTGAAATCAATGGCCTGAATACCGGTCACGTTGTAGATCTCTTCGGGAGATACGAAGTTCTTGACGTAGTCGGTCACGTTTTCGGTTCTTGTATCACGGTAGTGGATGGGGTTTGCCATCAGTCTGCCGTTCTTATCGACCATGCCGTAGTCAACGCCCCAGGTGTCAATACCCATGCTGGCAATGTCGTCACCGTCGATGATGGTCTTTGTGATCGAATTCTTGATCTCAAAGTAGATGCGCAGAATGTCCCAAGTAAATCTTCCGTTGACGTACATGGGGTCATTGGAGAATCTGTGATTCTCGCGCAAGGTCAGCTTTTCGCCGTCAAAGGAGCCAACGATACCTCTGCCGCTGGACGCGCCAAGGTCGATGGCAAGCATTTTTAATTCAGCCATAATACCCTCCCAAAAGTTTTATGTTGATTGACAAAAATAGTGATAGTACATTATACCACATTTTTCGCAGAATAGTGTGAACATTGTGTGAATGATGCAGTATTTTATAATTTATTTCTCGCTCAATTCAATGACGCATTTTCCTTGCCTAAGAGCTTTATTTTTAAATAATGCAGCACCTCCAAAGGAATATATCACGTATGTTATAACAACATCACTTCTTTCAAGCATCCATGCATTACGTTTTGAAATGGAGTTTTTCGGATGAGTACACGCAACCTCTTCGGGGAAAATTGTTTCAAGGAGTCCAACTCCTTCTCCTCCTTCACTTGGCATACGCGATAAAACCGAATATGCGCGAAGTTCCGGATATTGTCGCTTCAACTTTTTCAGTACATCTGTTGCCATCCGATCAAAATTACCGTGTGTTCCTACATAAAATGTGTTGGCTTGTTGATGAATGATCAAATTTTGTACAACCTCCGTTAAATGCTTTTGTATACTCACATCTGCGTCTCCGTGACCAAAAAAAGTAACAGTCATAATAATTCTATCCTCTTTTTTTTAATATTTGTTATTGTATGTCCTTTTCGGACACATACATTATTTTATCATATCCGATTCGGATATACAATAACATTATGAAACTTTTTGGAGGTAATAATTATGATAGATTATGTCATCATCGGAAAAAGAATTCGTGAGATCAGGAAACAAAAAGGTTTGACACAGGCTGCATTAGCCGAGATGTCAGGTCTTGAACCATCTAACATTTCGCATATAGAGCGTGCTGCTACCAAATTGAGTCTCCCGACACTTGTCAGTATATCCAATGCCTTGGAGGTCTCATTAGATGAGTTGGTCTACAGCAATTTGAAAAGAAGCGAGCACATTTCTCTTTCTCTGATCGATGATCTCCTCGCGGATTGCTCTCCTGCGGAATTGAAGGCGATATGCGAGGTAATCAAAACTACCAAAGCTGTATTGCGTTCTCAAAAATAACCCCATAAAAATGGTAAGCTCCTTAGTGCTGATAAGTTAGCGAAAAAAAATAGCAGGGATTTGTTCAAGAATGAACAGATTCCTGCTGTTTTTGTTTACTTCTATGATACTATCATCATGATACAGAACTATCCCGATGTGTTCAGTCGTCCCCTTCCCCTCGCTTGGCTACGCAGCGAGGAACAATCTGCTTGCAGATAATTCCCCTGTGGGGACGGCTTTACAGCGCGCATCCATTCTGCTGACTTTTTCCTTTTGGGATGCTTTTCATGTTTCACATCTTGTAACACCTTTGGATGTGGGCAACTTCCATAAGCCGTTCCCACAGGGGAAGGGGCCGTGTAAAGAGATTGGGTAAGTAATAATTCCCCGAATAAGAAAAAGGCTGAATCATTCTTGACTCAGCCCTTATTTAAAATATCCACAAATTGATCAGCCCGATTGATTGCCGTTTTATGATTTGTTTTTCTTCTCTTCTCTCTTGGCGCGTCTTGCTGCCTTGCGCTCTTCCCTTGTCGGTCTGTCGGATTCGGGAACGACGGGGGCAAGAATGCCTGTCAGATGCCAGCCCTTGCGGCCAATGTTATACGCGGCAAACGAGGTAAGCAGCGCGGGAACAGGCAGCAAAAAGAATACCCACCACTGATTCATCAGCGCAAAGCCACCTGCAAATTGATGCTGGATGATGCCCAGATACATACCGTGGGCAAATTTGGTGATCAGATCGCTGACAAAGCCGATCGAGGTGCAGACCTCATTATTGGGAAACGCATAGCCCAGCGTGATCAGGCCTGCCAGCACAAAGTTCGGCACGTTCGCGCACAGTGCGATCAGCAGTCCCTTATAAATATTAGGCTTGGTGCCGCGCACCTGATGCGACATCTGATCCTTGCCGCCAATCTCCCAGATATGCACGTAGATCAAAAACAGATAGAATATGATGGCACAAATGCTTGTGACAAGCAAGAGGATCTCGGTCGTGCTGCCCGTGGCACCGCTCTCGCTGTTCTGCGTGCCGATACCGGTCACGGCAAGTGCGAGTGCAAAGCCGAAAAATCCGCCGATAACGATCTGTACCAGCAGCATGCGAATAAAATCATAAGAATGCTTGGAAAAAAAGTTCTTCATAGATGCTCCGTTTCACATTTATGTTGTCACCATTATACCGATTTTTTTGAAATAAAACAAGTACGGTCGAGGAATGTTTACAGTTTATCCACTAAAAAATCACGGCTTGGTGTATAATAGTAATAGAATGTTAAAAAAGAGGTTTGGATTTATGCCGTATACAGTCAACATAGAAGACTTTCCAAGTGTACTCAGAGAGTTCGCTTCCTATAAATCAGTCATTCAGGGCTGCTCGGATAAGACCGTGAGTGAATATCTTTCGGATCTGCGCACATTTTTCCGCTGGCTGCACGCCACCGAAAACAAGCTGCCTACGCAAGGCGAGGAATTTGACAGCATGGGGATCATGCACGTGGACGTGGATTATATCAAGGGCATCACCACCGACCGTATCTATGAATTTTTGGTATTTACGGGTACGGTGCGCGGCAACGCGGGTGCTGCCAAGGCACGCAAGCTGTCCGCCATCAAGGCATTTTACAAATATCTGACCGTCAAGCGTCACCTGCTCGAAAACAATCCCGCTGCCGACATTGAAACGCCCAAAAAGAAAAAGGCGCTGCCCAAGCACCTTTCCTTGGAGGAATGCCGCGTGCTGCTGGACGCGATCAAAAACGACACCTCCTCGCCCAACCGCGTACGTGACTGGTGCATGATCACGCTGTTTCTCAACTGCGGCATGCGTGTATCCGAGCTTGCGGGCATCAGCCTGCCCGACCTTGACCGCGAATACCGCTCTTTGCGCGTGATCGGTAAGGGCAACAAGGAGCGCATCATTTA
>JAZUSJ010000274.1:0-16279 GCA_045606685.1 Eubacteriales bacterium | reverse complement strand
CCGCTTGGCCTCCGACTTGGCAGGGTATTGCACCAAAACTTTTTGCGCAGCGATACGGGTATTGCCGAAACCGAGCATTATGCTTGGGAAAGCACGCGTGCCTGCCTGTCCGATGCGTATGAAAACACGTTTTTGATGGGCGTGAACGCGCCTTTTGCCTACACGGCAGGCAAGTGGCTGTATGCCGACGGTGCCGCACGTGCCGTTTACGTGGCGGATTTTTCCACCATGCAGGGAGAAGCGATCGTAGAGATCGAGGAGCTTTGGCTGGTGCCGGGCGGTCATTCCTACTACGTGGATGCTTTCGTGGGCGTGGGTGCGTATCGCGGTAACGTGATATACAATCTGCCCGATAGGATCATGGCGCACAACCTGCAAAGCGGTGTGACGGTCGAGGTACCCATTCCTGCATTGCACAATCAGCAGATCTTTGGGCTTTGGATGCAGGGAGATACCGTTTATTATGCGGTTTCCGAAACCCCGGATGGCAAGATGCAGGTGCTGTGTTGCAGCATTGCAGATCTTGCAGACTATCTGTGGGGGGATGCTGATCAGAACGGCAGCGTGGACGGCAGGGACGTCACCGCTATACTCCGCTATCTTGCAGGGCTGCCCACCGTGTGCCACACGGGGGCTGCCGACCTTGACGATAATGGCGAGGTCGATATACGAGACGCAGAAATCTTGCGTCAATATTTGGTAGAAAGCAATTAAAATTTTATAAATCTGCGTCGGCTGTGACCGACAGTACAGGAGGTTAAAATGGATTTTAGATTTGTGGACAAAAAGTACCGTCCCGTTCCTTTCTGGTCCTGGAACGAGCGTCTTCGCACCGAGGAAACGCGCAGACAGATCGGACTGATGGATGACGTGGGCATCGGCGGCTTTTTCATGCACGCACGCGGCGGTTTGCAGACCGAGTACATGGGCGAGGAATGGTTCGAAAATGTTTCCGCCTCCATTGACGAGGCAGGCAAGCGCGGCATGCACGCATGGGCTTACGACGAAAACGGCTGGCCCTCCGGCTTTGGCGGCGGTATTGTCAACGGCAAGGGCGTCAAGTATCAGCAGAAGTATCTGCGCGTCAAGAAGTTCACGCCCGACTTAGAGGATCCCAGAGGTCCCGAGGTGATTTATTGCTTCGAGAATTACTGCTTCTACTACGAGGTCAACCCCTTCTACGTAGACACCTTGGACGGTGAGGTTATTGCAGACTTTATCAATGAAATCTACGAGCCTTACTACGCAAAGTACGGCACCACCTTTGACGGCTTCTTTACCGATGAGCCGCAGATCTCGCGTAACGGCATTCCGTGGAGCTTTATTCTGCCCGAGGAGTACGAAAAGGCATACGGTGAGCCGATCTACGATCATCTGATCGAGCTGTTTATCGAAAGAGGGGAGTGGCAGCAGACCAGAATGAACTTCTGGAAGCTGGTCACCGAGCTGTTTTCCAAGAACTATAACAAGCAGATCTACGATTGGTGTACCGCACACGGCCTGCTGTATACCGGCCACCTTGTACTGGAGGAGTCGCTGGAATCCCAGCTGACCAGTAACGGTGCCTGCATGCCGCACTATGAGTATTATCACATCCCGGGCATGGACTGGCTGTGCCGTCCCATTTTCCCCTGCCTGACCATGGCGCAGCTTTGCTCCACCGCAGCGCAGACCGGCAAAAAGCAGATCCTTTCCGAAACCTTTGCACTCTGCGGCCACAACGTCGGCCACGAGGAGCTCAAGAGAAACTATGAGTGGATGATGGTGCGCGGTGTCAACTTGATGTGCCAGCACTTAGAGGGCTACTCCTTGCGAGGTATCCGTAAGAGAGACTATCCGCCTGCAATGTATTGCCAGCAGCCCTGGTGGGCAGATTACAAGGTGTTCAACGACGCCATGTCCCGCATCGGCATGATGCTGGCAGAGGGCGAGATCCGTTACGACACTCTGGTCATGCATCCCCAGACCTCTGCATGGATCAGCTTCAACTGCGGAGATAACAAGGGACTTGGCGATTATAACAACGATATCATCAACGTCATGAATGCGCTGGATGCCAAGCACGTGCTGTACCACCTGGGCGATGAGATCATGATCGAGCGTCACGGTAAGGTCGAGGGCGGCAAGTTTATCATCGGACAGCAGGCGTACTCTACGGTCGTGCTGACCAAGCATATCGCATACCTGCCCAATACCGAAAAGATGCTTGCCGAATTCCGCGCACAGGGCGGTAAGATCGTAACGGTCGACGAGGTCGAGGGCTGCGATCTGATCGACAATCCCAACATCACCTACACCAAGCGCTACTACGACGGCTTTGAGCTTTACTATTTCGTCAACAGCACCGATCAGGAGCAGCCCACCAACTTCAAGGTCGGCAGCTACGGCATTGACATTGAGACCGGTGAGAAGGTTGACTTCTTCGGCACGTACAATTTCCCCGCATACGGCAGTCTTGTTGTCATTGACGACGGTACGGCACACGCAGAGGCACCCGCTCCCCGCGCGCTTTCCGAGGTATGCCTGTGCGGTGACTGGGCGGTTGCATCCATGACCGATAACGCGCTGACGCTGGACACCTGCACCTACTGGTTTGACGGCGTGCTGCAGCAGGAGAACGCTTGCGTGCTCAACGTGGCAGAAAGAGCGTATGAGCTTGGCCGCGGAGTGGACATCAAGTGCCACTTTGCCTTCAACGCTGAAGTGATCCCCGAGCGCATCTTCCTTGCTTGCGAAACGCCCGAGATCTTTACCATCAAGCTCAACGGCAAGGACGTTGACAAGACCGATTGCGGCTACTTCCGCGACCACTCCTTCCGCATGCTCAATATCGCGGGCCTTGTTCAGAAGGGCGAGAACGTCATCGAGCTGCAGGTTTACCTTAAGGAGACCGACGAGGTTTACGAAAACCTCAAGAAGTCCAGAATCTTTGAGTCCGAAAAGAATAAGCTGACCTTCGGTACTGAGATCGAGCCGATGTATCTGGTGGGTGATTTCGGCGTCAAGGCAGACGGCAAGTTTGAGCCTATCCCCAACAAGGCGTACTTCTACGAGGGCGGCTTTGCGCTGGTGGAAGCGCCCAAGACGCTGACCTTGAAGGAGATCGAGAAGCAGGGACTGCTGTTCTTCTCGGGCGAGGTTACGCTCAAAAAGACTGTCACGCTGGACGGCGCACCCTGCTGCCTGAAGTTTGACAAGAAGGGCATCAACGCCATTCGCGTCAAGGTAAACGGTAAGGACGTTCGCACCGTCATGTGGACTCCCTTCGAGGTGGATATTTCCGACTACGTCGTCGCAGGCGAGAACGAGATCGAGCTGACCTTGGTCAACAACCTGCGTAACCTCATGGGCCCGCACCACCATGCTGCAGGCGAGCTGCTGGCAGTTGCACCCCCTCACTTCTTTGACGAGGGCTGCATCTGGAACAACTATTGCGGCGGTTACTATACGCCTAAGTATAGCTTTGTGGAAACCGGTTTGATCTAAAATCATTTCAAGGGGCTGTGTAAAAGCAGCCCCTGTTTTCATTGAGTGAAATATTTTATAAAATTCACTTCCCAAAATCGAAAATATATTGAATTTGGGAAATGGATGTGATCAGAAAACAGAAAAAAACGTGTTGTAATATTTTCAAAAATCAGATTCTTTGATAAAAAGTCACGAAAGCGTCATTGTTTAGATGCCTCATCGGGTATAGTTCGGCAGGTGCTATGATACAAAAAAGCCTTCCCCAGCGGGGCAAGGCTTTTTTTGTATCAATGTGACTGCAGGTTTATATCCGAGCGGGATTTTTAATTTGATACCCATAAGATAGAAGATAAAGCTTATGTAAAAAAATAGTAAGGATGATATATTCGTCAAAGCCGAAATCCGGTCGTTTACAAAACTATAAAAAACTATGTCAAACCTATTGACAAACCGTCCCCCGAGTGCTACAATAATGTAAACCGATGAGAAAGAGGAGTAGCATGCGGGTAGCACCTTGACAGAGAGTCGCGGCGGTGGGATGCGGCAGGGTGTGCGTGTGTGAATGGACTTTCGAGGGCAACAGGAAGCGTCATGATTGCGTGGCGTGTATGGGCGACGGTATGTCCCACCGTTACAGGGGACGGCATATGGGCATGCGATGCGTGCAAGGTATGCATTGAGCGGATGGCGAAAAGGCTATCAAGCAGGGTGGCACCGCAAGAGTTTTTCCTCTTGTCCCGGCATTTCAAATTTTGATTTGCGGGATGGGAGTTTTTTTCTTTTCCGCACCTTACTCACATCCCCGATGAGTAAGGAGAGAACAGGGGAGAAAGGTTCCGTTATGGCAAATGTAGAGATCCCGTACAAGATTTATTTATCCGAAAATGAAATTCCCAGACAGTGGTATAACGTCCGCGCGGACATGAAGAAAAAGCCCGCACCGCTGATCGATCCCCGCACTATGAAGCCGATCACGCTGGAGGCCATGAGCGAGGTGTTCTGCGAGGAGCTTGCGCGTCAGGAATTGGACGACACCACGCCTTATATCGATATTCCCGAGCCGCTGATCGATTTTTATAAAATGTACCGTCCCGCCCCCTTGGTTCGTGCGTATTGTCTTGAAAAGCAGCTTGACACACCTGCGCACATTTACTATAAGTTTGAGGGCAACAACACCAGCGGCAGCCATAAGCTCAATTCTGCCATCGCACAGGCATATTATGCAAAGATGCAGGGGCTTGAAGGCGTGACCACAGAAACGGGTGCAGGTCAATGGGGTACAGCACTTTCCATGGCTTGCTCTTACTTCGGCCTTGATTGCAAGGTGTTCATGGTCAAGGTCAGCTACGAGCAAAAGCCCTTCCGCCGTGAGGTCATGCGTACCTACGGTGCAAACGTGACTCCCTCGCCCTCTACCACCACGGCTGTGGGCAGAAAGATCCTTGAAGAGCATCCCGGCACCACGGGCAGCCTTGGCTGCGCCATTTCCGAGGCTGTGGAGGCCGCAGGCGCATCGGGTGGCAGCTACCGTTACGTGCTTGGCAGCGTGCTTAACCAAGTGCTGCTGCACCAGACTATCATCGGCCTTGAAACCAAGACCGCGCTTGATAAGTACGGTATCAAGCCCGACATCATCATCGGATGTGCAGGCGGCGGCTCCAATCTGGGCGGTCTGATCTCTCCCTTTATGGGCGAAAAACTGCGCGGTGAGGCGGATTACCGCATCATCGCGGTCGAGCCTGCGTCTTGTCCCAGCCTGACGCGCGGACGCTATATTTACGACTATTGCGATACCGGACGTATCTGCCCCATGGCCAAGATGTATACGCTGGGATCGGGCTTTATTCCGTCCTCCAGCCATTCGGGCGGACTTCGCTATCACGGCATGAGCACCGTGCTTTCCGAGCTGTATGACCAAGGGTTGATGGAGGCAAGAAGCGTAGAGCAGACCGCAGTCTTTGCGGCAGCGCAGCAGTTTGCACGCATCGAGGGCATCCTGCCCGCGCCCGAGTCGGCACACGCCATCAAGGCGGCCATTGACGAAGCCATGATCTGCAAGCAAACGGGCGAGCAGAAGACCATCGTGTTCGGTCTGACCGGTACGGGGTATTTCGATATGGTGGCATATCAGAAGTTCAACGACGGCCTGATGGGTGATTATATCCCCACCGATGCCGAGCTTGACGCAGCGTTTACCAATTTCCCGCCTCAGCCGTGATGCCGTAGGCATCACGAACTCCGCGCAAAGCGCGGAATATCACTGCGGCGAAGCCGCAATATCACTTGCGCATAGCGCAAATATCACTGCCCATAGGGCAATATCACTTGCGCATAGCGCAAATATAGCGGACAGTTCGCCGTTTGCGGCATGACGTCGCTTGCGGCATGACGCCGGTCTATACGATATCATATCACGCAAAAACCCCACCGAATTTCGGCGGGGTTTTACTTATGCTTGTTTTTACCGATCTGTCAGCTCGTATTTCTCGCAAGAGCGAAAATCGATGATTTTGGGAGTCTTTGTCAGCGCGACTAGCACGTAATATTGCTCGTTTTGTGCAATTTCGGTTTCGTGCTCAAGCTTGACCTGGCCGTATTTTTCAAAGTCTACGTATTGCTTGGTGACGTAATCGGGCCTGTTCATGCGTGCAACCAAGGATCGGGTGTAGGTGCGGTTTTTCTCGCTGCGCAGCTCAATGCACTGCACGCGGTCGACCTCAATGGTGTATTTTCCCGTCAGCAAGCACAAGAGGGGAAGATTGGCCGTCATAGCGGTATATGCCATATAGCCGGAATAGCTCCAAAGCGCGACGGCAATGCCGATCAACAACACCAAGAATATGGGCGGGATATCCTTATAGCCAAGTATTGTAATGGCCGTCCAGAACGCGGAGCTTGCAATGATGATGACGGTGAGTGCCAATAAAAGAGCGCCCTGAGAGAGCAGCAGACGCTGCTCGTTTTTGATATATTCGGCACGCTTTAAAGGGATCTTGCGGTTTTGATTTTTGTCCATTCGTTATCTCCCCTTGATCTCGTATTCGTCGCACTCCCAGAATGCTAAGATGTTCGGCTTTTTGGCCAGTACCACGAGCAGATAGCATTCCTGCCCCTGATGCAAGGTGCGCGCTGATTTGAGCTTGCCGTATTTGGCAAAATGCACGTATTGGTTAGTCACAAGCACGCGATGATAGCCTCTGCCAATCACGTTGCGGCGCTGTTCGTATTCGCTTTTGAGCTCCAAAAGATCTACCGCGTCCACTTCAATGACGTATTTGCCTTGCAAAATGTAAATACCATCACGGAGCAAAGCGCCCGCACCGATAAATAGCAGGATCACGATGCCCCAAAGAAAGACCAGCATGACGATCGCCCAAACGATCACAAATGGACCTTCTCCCGACATGGAGCTGCAAAGCCCCCAGGTCAACAGCGCCACAAATCCGCTCAAAATCAGAGCGGCCAAGCCGATGATACCGCCGCCGATCAGCTGCTTTTTCATATTTTCCTGCACGATCTGCTCGCGCCATAGCGTAGTTTTTTCATTTTCCTTATGCATATGCTCACCTCTGTGTAATTTCGTATTTGTCGGTATCATAAACCGCAATGATGCGGGGCTTTTTGGTCGTGGTTGCCAGTACGTAAAAGGTCTGTCCGGCGTAGGGCGGCTTGAAAAGCTCATACTTGCCGAATTTTTCAAACTCGGTTTGGTACATGGTGTAGTGCGCGTGCGAGTGTCGGCTGTAATGCTCTTTGGGCGTGCTGAATTGCGCGCTGTCAAGCTCCAAGACATATTTGTCGCAAAGTAATGCGATGGAAGGGGAAAGGTATCGGATGACGAATACCGCGCCCGTGATGGGAATGGCGTAAAACAGCAAAGAGGCCGCCACAAAGACCGCGATCAGCACGGCAAAGCCGTTTGTTTCGGTAAAGGCAACGAACATCATACCCGTACCGAGGCCGCCAAATATGACCAGCGAAAGCAAAAGCAAAAATCCGTACAACACGACCTCGCGGATGGCGAGTTGCTTGTGATCCTGTATGCAATCTGATAGGCGCAGGATTCGTTTTTTATCCTCGGTGTACATAAATCCTCCTTTTTTGGTTATTGTGATGATGGTTTCATTATTTTTTCACATACCACACGGGGGGCAATGCGGCCTCGTCGGATAGCGGATCGCGGTCGGCGCGGGATTGGATCAGCTCCATGACCTCTTTCATGATGCGCGCGTCGCAGGCCTGTACGGGTGCGTCGCCAAGGCGGCCGTCCGTGATGGCACCATGGTAGCGGAATGCGGTTTCATATTTGGGAAAACGCGCGGAAATATCGGGTGTGAGCGTGGAATGGTGGGTATTGATGCGCCGTGTGACCACCTCGCCCGATGCGCATCTGATCTTGACCTCGGTGGGAGTGTCCGTGATGCGGTTGGGCAATTTCATCATTTCGTCCACCGCGTGCAAATAGGTGTTTCGCGCGTGCGAAACGCCCACAAGCAGCACAAATCCGCCCATCTCGCAGATTTTGCCATAGCAGCTTTCGGGGGCTGTGCCGGACGGCGTGTTGATCTCGTTCTTGGCAAACGCCTCGGCCTTGTCGCGCTGCCCGAACACCACCATGGAATGCGTGGGATTTTCGGTGCGGATGCCGCGCCCGTCGGCCACAGCCAGATCGGAAAATGCGCCAAGGCAGGTGTGCGGATCGCACACGTCCAAGGTATATTCCTTGTCGGTTGCCCAAAGGTTGGCCCAGGTGTGCGCAGGCACGCAGAAAAGACCGCCTTCGGCAGTGAAATAGTCGATCAGGGTGTCCAGAAGCGCAGATGCACCGCCCTCAATCTGCCCGATAAGGCGCAGAGACGAGTGCATGAGTACCACGCGATCGCGGGGAATATGCAACGCTTCCAGCTGTGAGAAAAGCTCGGATTTGGTGTAAATATGATTCATAAAAAGCCTGTCCTTCGATTATAGAGTGATCAGTTTTATGATACCGAGAACGAGAAAAATGACTGCCGCGAAAATAATGACTGCAGTTTCTACGTTGTTCTCAAATTGAATTCTTCGTTTGTTTTTGGGAAGGTCGGGAAATCGGAGCGGTGAATACAGTCCCTTCGCATTCATGCATACGCAAAAGATCGCAACAGGGATGGTGAGTACTCCCAAGGCGATCAATGTCATACTGACTATGTAGTCATTGTGCTGGTAGCAACCACCGATGATAAGACCTGCAATCAAAACCCCGGTGTAAATGCTGAACACAACGGTATAGATGCGGTCTGTTCTTTTATCCCGTTTTTGTTTTTGATCTTCGGGTTGTATCATTTTATGTTTTGACATGCCACATCTCCCCTATCAGTTTTCGGGTGCGCTTTCGGCCTTTTGCCCACCCAAAGCGATCTTACTTCGCTTGGCGTAAACGACTGTCCCGTACGTATCCTCCCTCGTAAACCCGGCCATGCCGGTAAGCGCTGTGCCGTCTGCCAGTACAAGATCGGTGCGTCTGATGATCGTGCGAGTGATCGTTACGCTGTCCTGATAGGCAAGCTCACCCGTGTAAAGCACGTAGTCCTTGCATATAAGATCCATCGTGACAGGGACGAGAATTCCTATGATATTTACCGCAACACAGACAAATATCAGCACAAGCAGCGCGACGTTTCCAACCTTCAGCCATTTACTTTGCTGCCCGTTTTTCTTGCTTTTGCGCTCTATGCGCTCCAGCTGTGCTTTGGCAACGGGATCGGAATCGGCTCGCATACGCAGCTTCTTTTGGTGCGCAAGCTCTTTGGCTTTTTTCTTGTTTTTGGGATCTTTGAGCTGATACAGGTGCAGGGCGGCTGCCGCTATGAGAATGAGGGTAAAGGCAGCGGCAACCAGCGCGTATACGATCAGCTTGCCTTCGCTGATCGGTACGCCTTGAAAAAACTCCATAAGTTCACCTCCTCATATATATAACAAATCAAGTGGTGAAAAATTTGCTACGCCGTGAAAATTGTTACGATCGAGAGCGTCATAATTGCCAATCCAAGCAAGAAAAGGCCAAGATCAAACGGACGGATGCCGCGCTTGAGCTTGATAAAGGACGGATTTTTCTCGCAAAGATAGGCGGTGTATGCTTTGCCTTGCTCGTAATGCTTCAGCACGTATCTTTGGGAGAAGATCTCGGCACACGCGGTGGTGTACGTCTTGCCTTGAAAGCAGTAGGTCAAAATGGGGGAGCTTGTGGTATGCGCCTTGAATTGCTCAAAGCCATAGCTCACAAGCGTGGCGCTTACTTGTACTTTGCAGCGGTAGGTGTCAATCGTGTTCACGGTTGCCAAAAGACACATGATGCCGCCAACGATGCATATCAGGTAGTTGCCAAGATAGGTCGGAGCAAGCCAAAGAAACATCAGCGCCCCGACGGCAAGCAGAACGGCAGCCGTGCCGATCAGAATCAGCTTTGCGTGTTTCATGGCGTCACCTCTTCTCGAAAAAGAATGGCGTTTTTGAGTGCGTCGTGCAGATTCTGACGAACTTCGGGCAAAAAGTCACCGTGGCCAAGTCCGGGCTGGCGGTCGTAGGACACGTCGTGTCCTGCGTCGCGCAGCTTTTGCACGTAATCGTTGCAGAAATGCTCGGGGAACAGTACGTCATCACCGTCGCTGCAGATATAGTACTTGGCGCGCGGCATGTCCGCTATGCGGTATATGGGGGAGATGACGCGCAGCGCGTCCTCCAGCGGCATGTCGTAGCCGCTCACCGCGCTGATATAGGTACGCGTGATGTCCGAGCGGCAGTCAAGCTGCACGGTCGCATCCACACCGGGGCAGGCAGCGGCCACCACGCAAGGGGTGTGACGGGAATCTGCCGCAAAAAGCAACGCCCCGTGGCCTCCCATGCTGCCGCCGCAAACGCCAAGGCGCAAATTCTGCACACCGTATTTGTCGCAAATGGCGTCCAGTACCGCGTCTCCCATGCGCACAGCGCCCTTGTTGCCCCAGCTCCAGGGGCCGGGGAAGAGATATGCCAACAGGATGCCGTGTCTGCCAAAATCCTTGGCATGCTCTGCATCATAGCTGCATGGCTCGGGACAGCCGCCAAGGCATGAGCCTCCGCCAAGTCCGGGAAGCTCCAGCACCACGCCGCGCAAGGGCAGCGTTAAAAATTCCTCGTTTGTGTTCGCGTACATGGAAACGGTGTCGCGATTGATGTATTTGCGGTCGTCAAAATGTGCTTGCATCGTAAGCCTCCATGGTTTGATTATCTTGATTATATCATACTTTTGCCCGAATGTAAAGACAAAAAAACCGAGCGCCGGCAAAAGCGCGACTTGACAAACGTGTATAAACATGGTACACTTTAATCAATGAAACAGAACATTCCGAAAGGAGCAGAATTATGAAAAAATTGAACGTTGCCATCATCGGTCAAGGCCGCAGCGGACAGAATATTCACGGCACCTATATGCGCAGCGAGGACAATCTGTATTACACCGTGAAATACGTGGTGGATATGGACGAGCATCGCCGCGAGGTCGCAGAGAAGAACTATCCCGGCTGCACCACGCTTGCCGATTACCGTGAGCTTTTTGCGTATGACGACGTGGATCTGGTAGTCAACGCGTCTTATTCCGAGATGCACTATCCGATCACCCGCGATCTTTTGCTGCATGGCAAAAACGTGCTGGTGGAAAAGCCGTTTGCACGTTCGCGTTTCGAGTGCGATGAGTTGATGCAGATCGCCAAGCGAGAGGGCGTGGTGCTGGCAGTATTCCAGCAGACCTTCTTGGCTCCCTTTTATGAGTTCTGCTACGATATGATCAAGTCGGGCAAGCTGGGACAGGTCAAGCAGGTCAGCATTCGCTACAACGGCTTTTCGCGCCGTTGGGACTGGCAGACGCTGCAGAAAAAGTGCGCGGGCAGCACGTATAACACGGGGCCTCATCCTGTAGGTATGGCGCTGGGCTTTGTGGACTTTGATCCCCACGCGCAGGTGGTGTACAGCAAGCTGGATACCGCGCTGACAAGCGGCGACGCGGACGATTATGCCAAAATTCTGATCGCTGCTCCCGACAAGCCGCTTGTGGATATTGAGATCTCCTCAATCGATGCGTTTGCAAATTACAACGTCAAGATCCAGGGTACGCTGGGTACGCTCAAGGCCACACCTGCGTCCTATGAAATGGTATACATCAATGAGGGTGAAAATCCCGAGCGTCCTGTGGTCGAGGGCTCTTTGCGCGACGAGGCGGGCAACCCCATCTATTGCGGGGAGCAGTTGATCCGTCATAACGAGTCCGCGCAATTTGGCGGTACCGCATTTGACGTGGGAACTGCCAAGATGTACAAGCAGATCTATGACAAGATTACCGAGGGCAAGGAGATGACGGTCACGCCCGAAATGGCGGCTGCCGTGATCTCGGTCATTGAAACGGTGCATGCGCAGAATCCTCTGCCGCTGAAATTCTGAGGGAAAGATATGAAGAAAATAGCCATTCTGGGTTGTGAAAACTCCCATGCCAACGCGTTTTTGCGCGAGATTCGCGAGAATGCGGCGTACGCGGACGTGCAGGTGGTGGGCGTGTACAGCGACGATGCCGAGGCTGCGCAAAAGCTGCACGATGCCTTTGACGTGCCGGTTCTTGCGCACTATGCGGACGCTGTCGGGCAGATCGAGGGCGTGATCATTACTGCGCGCCACGGTGATAACCATTATAAATATGCAAAACCGTATATGGAGAGCGGCATTCCCATGTTCGTGGATAAGCCGATCACGGTGTCTGAGCAGGACGCGCGTGCGTTTGCCGCAGAGCTTGCCGAAAATCACGTGCGCGTGTCGGGCGGCTCTTCGCTGGCGCAGGATGAATACGTAATCAAGCTGCGTGCATCTGCCGAGCAGATGCAGGGCGGCAGAACTATGGGCGGCTTTGTCCGTGCGCCCTATCAGAGCGTCAATGCCTATGGTGGATTTTATTTCTACGCGCAGCACTTGGTAGAGATGGTGTGCGAGATCTTCGGCAGATTTCCGATCAGCGTGACTGCCAAGCAAAATGGCGACTGCATCCACGTGCTGTTCCATTACGAGCAATATGATTGCGTGGGCATGTTCTGCGATCATAACTATATCTATGCAGCCTGCCGTATGTCCGAATCGGGTGCGGAGTGCTACAATATCCCTTCCACCGATGCGTGGTTTGCGCGTGAGTTTGCTGTGTTTTACGGCCTGCTTTCGGGCGCGCCTGCACCGCTTGGCTATGCGGAATTTTTCTCACCGGTATTTATTTTGAATGCCATCGATCGTTCTTTGCAAAGCGGCAGGGAAGAGGTCGTTGGCCGCATTGAGCCGTAAGGAGTGCGTATGAGGAAATATATCCTGTCCGCCTTTGCGGACGAGTATGCCGCATCGTTTGAGGAGCAGCTGGCGGCACTCTCCCGCTTTGGCATTGATTATATCGAGATCCGCGGTGTGGACGGAAAGAATATCTCCGCGCTGACAGATGAGGAAATATTAAAGGTCAAGCAGACCTTGGAGATATACGGCATCCGCGCCTCCGCCATCGGCTCACCGATCGGTAAGGTGACGCTTGACGGCGATCTTGATGCGCATTTTGCCATGGCAAGACGCGTGTTTGCGACGGCAAAGCTGCTGGGCGCACGGTACGTGCGCATATTCAGCTTTTACGCGCCCGCAGGCAAGGAGATCACCGACTGCCGTGCCGAGGTGCTTGACGCGCTGAAAACGCTTTTGGATATGGCGGATGAGTACGGCGTGGTGCTTTGTCACGAAAATGAGGCACGCATTTACGGAGATACCCCGGATCGCTGCCTGGAGCTGGTCGAGCATTTTTGCGGCCGCCTTGCCTGCGTATTTGATATGGGCAATTTCGTGCTGGAGGGCGTAGAGCCCTATGCTGCTTATATGATGCTGCAAAAGCACGTGGCGTATTTTCACATCAAGGATGCGCTTGCTGCAGGAGCGGTGGTGCCGCCGGGAAAGGGTGAGGCAAAGATTGCAGAAATTCTTGCCGCGCACAGCGCGTATGCGAACGCGGACTTTTACGTTTCTCTTGAGCCTCATCTGCAGACCTTTGACGGTCTGAATGCGCTTGTGGGGCGCGGATTTGAAAATCCGTATCAGTATCCCGATGCCAAGGCGGCGTTTGCGGATGCAGTACAGAAATTTCGGGAGGCTACGACATGAAAAGCTTCAAAACAGATCTTTTGAACGTACAGATTCATGATACCAGAGCCGAGATGGGCAAGGCAGCCGCTGCGGATATCAAGGCCTGCCTTTGCACGCTTTTGCAAAGCCGGGAGTACGTAAACGTGATCTTTGCCGCAGCGCCCTCGCAAAACGAGGTGCTGGCCGCGCTTGCAGCGGATAAGGAGATCCCGTGGGAACGTGTCAGAGCCTTCCACATGGACGAATATATCGGTCTTGCCGCAGGTGCGCCACAGGCGTTCGGTAACTTTTTGCGCGAGCATATTTTCGGGCTTGTGGATATGGCAAGCGTGCATTATATCGATGCAGCCGCGCCCGATGCCGAGGCGGAATGTGCGCGTTATGCCGATATTTTGCGCCAATATCCGGTTGACGTGGTGGTCATGGGCATTGGCGAGAACGGACATATTGCATTCAACGATCCGCCCGTGGCCGATTTTGCCGATCCCCGTACCGTCAAGCCGGTCGCGTTGGACGAGATCTGCCGCAACCAGCAGGTGCATGACGGCTGCTTTGCCACGCTTGACGACGTGCCAAAGACTGCCATTACCTTGACCGTCCCCGCGCTGCTTGCGGGGAAGCACCTGTTTTGCATCGTGCCTGCAGCCACTAAGGCAGAGGCGGTGCGTGCGACGCTGCAGAGCGAGATCGGGGAGCATTGTCCCGCTACCGCGCTGCGCCGCCATGCAAGTGCCGTTTTGTATCTGGACGGGGACAGCAGTGCTTTGCTAAAGGAGCAGGTATGATCAGGATCAAGAGTGACAGGATCATTTTGCCGGACGGATTGTTTGACGGCTACGTGTATGTGGACGGTGAAAGGATCGCGGACGTTTGCACAGCGCAAAGACCGGCAGAATACGAATACGATGCCACGGGATGCTACGTCAGCGCGGGCTTTATCGATATGCACACGCACGGAGGAGGGGGCAACCCCTTTGAGGGCAGCACGGAGCAGATCGTGGCAGGATGCAATTTCCATCTTACGCACGGCACGACCTCGATTTGCCCCACGGTTTCCGCAGCACCGCTTGCGGATATGGCACGCTCGGTGCAGAATATCAAGGCAGCCATGGCTGACGAGCGCGTAAAGGGAACCATTCTCGGTGCGCATCTGGAGGGGCCGTACCTTTCGCGCAAGCAATCGGGTGCGCAGTGCGCAGACTTTATCACAGCCCCCGATGCGCAGGCATATTTGCCGCTGCTGGAAGAATACGGTGACGTGATCGCTCGCTGGAGCTACGCACCCGAGAACGACGAGGGGCAGAGATTTGCCAAGGCGCTGGCCAAATATGGCGTGCTGGCGGCAGCGGGGCATACCGACGCGATCTATGATGAATTGAAGCCGGCAATGCAAGAGGGCTGCAGGCTGATCACGCATCTGTATTCATGCACCTCCACCGTCACACGTGACCACGGCTTTCGCAGGCTTGGTGTGATCGAAACCGCGTTTTTGGAAGATGGCATAGACGTGGAGATCATTTGCGACGGCAAGCATCTGCCGCCCGAGCTGATCAGATTGATCTATAAGATCAAGGGCGCGGAGCATATCGCGCTGATCACGGACAGCTTGGCCCTTGCAGGCACAGATCAGACGCACGGATTTATGCAAAGCACCGAGTTTATCATTGAGGACGGTGTTTGCAAGCTGATGGATCGCAGCGCGTTTGCAGGCAGCATTGCCACGGCAGACAGGCTTGTGCGCGTTGCAGTCAAGGAGGCGGGCATTCCGCTGACAGACGCGGTGCGCATGATCACAGCCACCCCCGCACGCATCATGGGACTGACAAATAAAGGCTGCATCGCCCCCGGTATGGATGCCGATCTTGTCGTGTTTGATGAGGAGATCACGGTCAAAAAGGTGTTTGCGATGGGCTTGATGAGATAATGTTGGCACCGAACAGGATTCAGAACCTATGCTTGCGCCAAGAGTAATCCTGACTGTTTGCGCAACCTGCGCAAGCCATGCCGATCCCTTGCATAAGTGCAAGGGATCGACGAGGACTTGAAGAGGTGATGTTGGCACCGAACAGGATTCAGAACCTATGCTTGCGCCAAGAGTAGTCTTGTCTGTTTACGCAACCTGCGCAAGCCATGCCGATCCCTTGCATAAATGCCAGGGATCGACGAGGTTCTAAATCGGTGTAGGTGAACGATAAGAATAGAGGGATACCCCAATGGGCATCCCTCTATTCTTATGGCGCACCGAACAGGATTTGAACCTGCGGCACCAAGCGTCGGAGGCTTGTGCTCTATCCAGCTGAGCTACCGGTGCGTACCGTGTCATTATATCACATTCCAGGGAGTTTTGCAACCCCCTACGCACAAAAATCCCTCGTCAAATTCCTGCAAAAACGTCCCATCTGCCGTATAAAGACCGGCATTTTGCGGCATACTGAAAAACGACGAAAAAAAGATCAAAACTTTTCGGAAAATTTTTCATTTTGGTATTGACAAACGGCAACCTTTCTGTTATAATAACCGATGTTGAAAATATTGCGGCATCGCCAAGCGGTAAGGCAACGGACTCTGACTCCGTCATTCCCTAGGTTCGAATCCTAGTGCCGCAGCCAATAGAAAGAGGGAGCACACGCGTGTGCTCCCTCTTTCTATT
>JAZUSJ010000273.1:0-1983 GCA_045606685.1 Eubacteriales bacterium | reverse complement strand
CGCCCCAGTCGGCAAGGCGTTCAGCGTCGGCCGCGTTGTCCACCGTCCAGCAGTTGATCCGGATCCCAGCTGCATGGAACGCGTCCACGCGCTCTTTGGTCAGCGCAGCATAATGCACGTCAAGATCCATTTTCAGCTCTGCAAGCTTTGCGATCATCTCGTCGCTGACGTCGCCCGTCAGATACTGGCAGGGCTGCTCGGGATACAGCGCGCGCACCTTGATCAGATTCTCGATGTTGAACGCGATAAAGGTCACACCGTCAAGGTATCCCAACTGCTCGATCATCGCGCACAGACGCGCGATCTCCTCGTCGGTAAAGTTACTTTTCAGCTCAAGAACGCAGATCTTGCCATACTTTTTGCAGATGCGCACGTACTCGTCCACGCTTGCTAAGTGAAGGTCTCCCCTCTTGACGCCGTCCTTGTCGTACAGCACGGCCGCGCGCAGCACGTCAAAGCTGACCTGCTCCACGCACAAGTCCTCGCCTGCGATCCTCTTTAAGTTTCCGTCGTGATTGATGATAAACTTGCCGTCCGCAGTGCGGTATACGTCGGTCTCCACACCATAGTAGCTGCGGTTTCCTGCTGCGATAAAGGCCGCACAGGTGTTCTCTGTTTCCAGTCCGCTGACGCCTCTGTGCGCCACGACAAGCGTATTGCCCTTATTGAACTTGATCGTATTTGCAGCCATGATGCCCTCCAAACGATTATTTGTCCTCGGGAACGAATGCCAGGTGCAGCTCCTCCATCGCCTTGGGATCTGCAGGTGCGGGACAACCCGACATCAGCTCGCTTGCGTTCTGTACCTTGGGGAATGCAATGACGTCACGCAGGCTGTCTGCGCCCAGCATGACCATAGCCAGACGGTCAAGTCCCATGCCCGAGCCACCGTGAGGAGGTGCGCCGTACTTGTATGCGTCAACTAAGAAGCCGAACTTGGCCTCGATCTCTTGCTTTTCAAGGCCCAGCGCGCGGAACATCTGCTCCTGCAGCTGCCAGTCGGTGATACGGATCGAGCCGGAAAGCAGCTCGGTGCCGTTGAGTACCATGTCGTAGCACTTTGCGCGCACACTGCCGGGATCGCTCTCAAGGTAAGGCAGGCACTCTTCAAGCGGCATGGTGAAGGGATGGTGCATAGCATCCCAATGGCCGGTTTCCTCGTTCCACTCGAAGAACGGGAACTCGGTGATCCACAGGAAATTGAACTGTCCCTTGGGGATGATGTCCAGCTTTCTTGCAACCAGCTGGCGCAAAGCACCCAGTACGGGCAGTACGACCTTGTCCTTGTCGGCAACGAACAGAGCCACGTCGCCCTGTACCATGCCAAGCGCCTCGGTCAAGGCAGTCAGCTCCTCGGGAGTCAGGAACTTGGCGAACGAGCAGTTGGGAGCGGCGTCTGCCCAACGGATGAATGCAACGCCCTTGGCACCGATGCCCTTTGCATGCTCGGTCAGCTTGTCGATCTCTTTTCTGGTCAAAACGGAAGCACCGCCCTTTGCCACGATGGCACGCACGCTGCCGCCATCGGCCAGCGCACCTGCGAATACGGGGAAGGTTGTGCCTGCAACCACCTCGGACATATCCTTGATGGTCATTTCATATCTGGTATCGGGCTTGTCGCTGCCGTACAGATTCATGGCCTCGGCATAGGTCATGCGCTGCATGGGGGTTGCGATGTCCACACCCAAAACTTCCTTGAACACTCTCTTGATAAAGCCCTCATTGACCTCCATGATCTCCTCCATGGTTGCAAAGGACATCTCAAGGTCGATCTGAGTGAATTCGGGCTGACGGTCAGCTCTCAAGTCCTCGTCGCGGAAGCAGCGAGCCAGCTGGATGTAGCGGTCGTAGCCGGAGAGCATCAGCAGCTGCTTGTAAATCTGGGGGCTCTGGGGCAGGGCGTAGAAGGTGCCGGCGTGCAGGCGGCTGGGTACCAGGAAGTCGCGTGCGCCTTCGGGAGTGGACTTGGACAGGATGGGAGTC
>JAZUSJ010000272.1:0-8885 GCA_045606685.1 Eubacteriales bacterium | reverse complement strand
ACCTTGTTTTTATAATAGTTATCAATAATCTGAAAACGAATCCCGGTTCGCTTGGATAGCTCGTAACGGGTGATGGCATGTGCATCTAAATATTTATCTATCGTTAACCGAATCATTGAATCACATCCTTTCCGTATATATTTTAAAAGAGATATACGGTGTTGACAATTCCCATAATTGGGTATATACTTATATAAGTATACTGCAAAGGAGTGATGTTATGAAGCTGTTGATTGTGGGTTCAAGAAGCATAGAGGATTTTAATTTGGCTGAATATGTGCCATCCGAAACAGATATGATTATCAGCGGTGGTGCAAAAGGAGTCGATTCGTTGGCGGAGCAATATGCTGATCAGCATCGGATTTCTAAATTGATTCTTCGCCCGCGATATGACTTGTACGGAAAGGCTGCTCCGATTATACGTAATCAGCAAATGGTAGACTTAGCCGATGCGATTTTGATTATCTGGGATGGTCAATCAAGAGGAACTCGTGCGACAGAGCGTTATGCCAGAAAAATGCAGAAGCAGGTTACTATGATATTTTGCGAACAAAATGGCCAATAATGCGTTATCCAATGATGAGTACATCAAACTCAATCTCATTCTTTTCCGAAAAAGAGGTCGGATTTCTCCGACCTCTTGCTTTTTTGCTTATTACTTTCTCTTCTTCTTGCTGACAACGATTGCGCAAGCTGCCGCTGCAGCCATGATGGGGAGTGCGCCGATGGCAGACTTGCAGCCACCCTTGCCTTGCTCTTGCTCTTGCTCGGTGGTCTGCTCAACGCCTTGGGTGCTGCTTTGCTCCTCGGGCTCGGTTTCGGCAGGCTCGGTTTCCACGGGGATGTTCTCCACCTCGTTTTTGTCCTCGCGCATGATCAGAACTGCGCAATATGCGGGCAGATCAATGTCCACGCTGTTGCCGCTGCCGGACACGATCAGGCCGGAGAGGGGGTAGTAAACGGTGTAAGCACCGTCGTAGCCGTCGGTAAATGCCAGCGTTGCCTTGCCGTCAAGAGCGGTACTGTTGGCAACAAAGGCAATGTCATGCTCAGCGTCCATAAAGTCACCGTACAGGACGTTTTTGGTGTTGAGCGTATCCAGCGCGGTCATTTTCAGAGTACGGCTTGCCATTTTGGAAATGCGGGTGGCTGCCACGGTCTGCTTGAACTGATCGCAATCCGAAAGCTTTGCCATTGCTGCGATGACGCGGTCGTTTTCCTCAGCCATGATCGCCTTGTAGTCCTCGTACGTGGTCGATACGAATACGACCGTGCCGCCTGCTTGCTTGAAGAGTGCCAGCTTTTCGGCAGCGGATGCCGAAATGTACTCACCGTATGCCAGCACCAGCGTGCGGTAAGAGCCGTTGCCTATGACGAGTCTGCCGTCGGTCGTCACGGTTGCAGCGCAGATGCTTTGGTCGTCAATAACGGTATAAAGCACTTGCTTTTGCAAGAGATCCAGACAGAACTGTGTGTAGTTGCGGTTCAGCTCGACAGCGGCCGTATTCCCTCCATGTGCGGAGGAATGGACGTCGTCCGCGTTGTGCAGTGCCTGAACGGTTGCGATGGGGTAGAATACCGCCAAATCACCGGCCTCGATTGTTCCGTCAAGAATGGTGTTCAGACGGCCTATGTAGGTGTTGAGCTGATTGATCTGATCGTAGGTGTAGTCATACTGAGGATTGATGACGTTATAAACGGTGGAGCCGAACAGGCGCGTGAGCGTAGCACCGCCGATCGATGCACCCATTTTATCGTTTTTGAAATCATCGGTGGAAACTGCAGAGGCGTTGTACTCGAGCATGACCTCGCTCTTGCCTGCATTACGTGCGGCACTTGCTACAAAGCGAAGGCCCATGTGGTTACCGATAAAGCATTCGGAGAGCAGCTGATTGGGGTGTACCCACAGCGTATCCGCGCCGGGGATGGTCATGCCGCCGATGATTTGCATGAAATCACCGCCATAGGTCTCTACGTGGTCGTTCATGTTCTCCTCAAAGAGCAGGTGTCCCGAGGATGCCGTGCCGTTTGCCTCGCACCAGGCCGAGATCTGGTCAATATAAGAGGTCTTGAACAGGTCTGCGACCAGGGAGTAGTAGTGGATGCGCATACGCTGTGCATCCTCGTCGCGGCCTTCAAAGAGCAAAGGGAGCTGCAGGTCGTAGCCGTATTTTTCCTTGAACTTGACGTCAAGTCCCTCTGTCCATGCGATATAGTTTTCCATGTCGCGGTTGCCCTGGCTGGGCTCGTCGGTAAAGAAGGCCTCCACCATGGAGAAGTCCGCGCCAAAGGCGTCCTTATAGTGCTTGTGCGTCAGCTCGATAAAGCGGGCGACCGAGTCGGGACGCAGCGTGTCTACATGGTACAGGGTAGAGAAATCCTCTCTGTTCTGCTCATGGTCGTCGGTATAGCGCAGGACGTAAATATCCAGCAGGCATTCGCCATTGATCTCGCCTGTCAGGTCGAAGGAAAGGGAGGTGCCGTTTGCCTCGGGCGTCCAGGTCTTGCCTGCGGACTTGACGGTGACAAGCTTGATCTCAAGGTCAATGCCGGCTCTGGGGGTGTAGGTGTATTTTGCCTTGTCAAGCTGCAGCTTGATATGCTCAATACCTGTTGCGCGCCAGTCTGCGTTGGTATCCAGCACCTGGCCGTATGCCGAGCCGCTGGGCCATTGGTATTCGTCGTAGATCCAGAGCGTCATATCGTTCTGCTTGCCGTAAAGGTAGGTGTCGCGCAGAAGAGCGAATTCACTTTCATCCTTTAAGTATTGCTGGTTGAAGTTGACGTTGGAAACGATGCCGCCGTAGCCCTGGCCAAGCAGAGCGTCCACATGGGCTTTGTAGGTGTTGTTAAAGCCGTAGGAAACCCAGTTCATGCGATGTGCGTTGGCGGGAGCTGCAAAGCCCTGGCCTCTCCAGAAGGAGCTGTAATCAATATCGGGTAACACGGGTTCGTTTGATACCTCGCTTTCAAAGTGGATAAAGGTTTCCGCGTCGGCGCGGTTTTCGTAAAGGCCGTAAGCCTTGAGGTAGTATTGCACGCCGGGATCGCAGAAGTTGTCAAACATATCAAGGCGCAGATTGGTCAGCGCACCGGAGATTTCCATGGAGGGAGGGAAAGCACCTGCCGTCTTTTTGTCGGTCAGGTCAACGACCACGACCTGCCAGTCGTCGGTGTCTTGGTATTTGAAATTAAAGAAGGGGTACTGCTCTGCCGTGGTGGATGAGCGCAGGCGCATCTGACCGCCGCGCGTCGTGTCGTTGGTCTTGATCAGGAGCGCCATATAGTGGTATTTGCCGATATCCACCGTGCCTGCAGGCAGGGCGAGATTCATGTAAGGATCAAAGCAATAGCCGTTCTGATTGTCGGCAAATAAGATCTGCATGGCTTGCTCCTGGCTGTTATGCGTACCAACGCAACCAAGGGCATCAAAGCAGGCGGAAATGCTTTCCTTATCGTTGAAATCCACGTAGAAGGCGGGGGCAACGTAAGCGTCGTCTGCCGCCATGGAGGGGCAGACAAACAGGGCTGCCGCGACAGTCAGCGACAGGGCTGCGATAAGCAAAATGGCAAGGCTTGTTTTTTTCATGATTCGTTTCCTTTCTGATAAGCGTTGACATCAGACCACCAAGGGCATGCGTCACCCAGCAGGAACGCGCGGATCTGCTCGGCTTCGGCTTTTGCCGTCTGCATGGCGGTAGGATCGGGATGCTTTTTGCGCACACCGCGCAAAAGCACGTTTTTGGGTGTTTCCTCGGGGTCGATCAACTCAAGGGCCGTGGTCGTATATCCGTGTGCCTCCAAAATTTTGAGTCGCAGCGCGTCGGTTGCCGCGTCGCAAAGCTTTTGGCGCAGTATGGAGTGCTTGGATATAAAGTCAAGGGAGGGGCAGGAGAGCGCGGGGCTCATGGCGTGGTGGCAGCAGGGGGTGGAGAGGATGACGTCTGCCTGCCATGCCAGCGCGCGGGAAAGCACGAGGTCTGTGGCGATATCGCAGGCGTGCAGCGAAATGACCAGGTGTACGTGATCGTCGGTGGTATATTTGCCCACGTCACCGCACAAAAATTCCAGGCCGTCAAAGCCAAGGTCCTTTGCGGTGGATGCGCAAAAGTCGATGACATCCGGCTTGAGATCCACGCCTGTCATGCGCACATCTCGTCCCTTGATGATGGCGAAATAATGATAAACGGCAAAGGAAAGGTAGCTTTTGCCGCAGCAAAGATCGCAGATGCGAAGCGTCCCCTTGGCGGGCAGCTTGTCCTCAATGTCGCGCACAAGCTCCAAAAAGCGGTTGATCTGACGGAATTTGGCGCGTTTTTTATCGTGTATGCGTCCGTTTTTGTCGCTGACCTCCAGCTTGATCAGAAAAGGCTCGTTACCGTTCAGAATATATTGCTTTTCGCGGTTGTTGAAGAGCGTCTGCACAACGGGTGCGGCAGGTGCTGCGCCGCAAAGCTTTTTGAGCAGGGCCTCTCCGCCAAGCAGCACGGTCTTGCCCGATTTTGCGGTGCGGTATTCGGCATCGCCAAGCGTGGTCAGAATATTGATCTGCCCTGCGGTACAAAGCAGCGCGCAAAGCGTTTGCTCGTCACCGATCTCTATGTTTTGGTGCTTTGCTTTGTTGTCGGTATGTAAGGATTCGGCCTGCAGGCAGCATTTGCCGCCAATGCAGCGCACGGTCAGCGTGGTTTTGGTTGCATCACCCGTGTTGTGCCGCGAAAGCACCGCTTTTTTCAGGAAACTGTTTTTTGCAGCCAGCGTGATCAGCTGCGCTGCCGTTTGCAGATGTGTATGCTCGTCCATCACGCGTCCTCCTCGGCCTTTTTCTTTTTGAATTCCAGTCGCGGCTCCTCTCTCTCCATCATTGCGCGAATGTTTTTCCAATGGGAAAAGAGCATGAGTGCCACCATGAAAACGGAGAGCAGCACCATGGTGGGGTTGACGTTCATGACAAACGCAGATGCGATCAGGGGGTAGAGAAGCGTGGGGAAGACACGGGCGGCCGTGCGAAAGCGCATGCCCACAAGCACGACGGCAAAGATCACAAGCAGTACGCCAAAGACCAAGGGGGAGAGAACGAGAATGGACAGCGCAGCGGTCTCAAAGCCGCGCGTGCCGCGCATTTTGTTCCATATGGGCATGATCTCACCGATCACGCAAAAGAAAGCGGCAATGGCAGCACCGTCCGCACCACGGCAAAAGAAGCCGAGTGCCAGACAGAAAATGACCTTTCCAAGCTCTATGGCAAAGCACGCGATGGCATGTCCCTTGCCGACAAAGCGCCAGACGTCCCCGATCTCACCCTGCTTTGAGCCGAGCTTGCAAAGATCGATCTTTTTGCGGCGGCAGTAGAGGTGCGGGATGCGGATCGAGCCTATCAGGTAAGGCAGGATGGCAAAGCCCAGCAACAGGCAAATGAGGTAAAGCGCTTGCGCTGCAGCGTTGACGGGATGGAAGGTCTCCACCTCTTCGACCAGGCGTACCTCGGCAAGCCCCAAATTGATAAAGAGCCGCGGCAGGCCTATGATATATTTACTCAATTCATCCAAATACATAACTTAACTCTCTTTTCCCGGGAAAATCCCGATGCTTACATATATTATATCATATTTCACACGCATGTGCAATAGGTTAGACTGTAAAGTTTTTTCTTGACAAAGGAATAGGAGGATGATATAATAAAAATGACTTTATGATCTGTTGACTGCTTTGAAGTTTATGGGAGGTGTTTTATATGATAAACGATAGTTCTTCTATCTTCACTGGAATTCTGGAGGAGCTGTTCGGAACGGGAGGTCAGGACATCATCGGCGGTGAGGATATCGGTGTCGGTACATCTGTTTTCGGACTGCTGTTCTTGGTGATTTTGATTGGTGCGGTGGCATTGCTGATCTCGGCTGCGATATACGTCATTCAGGCCGTAGCCGTTATGCGTATGGCAAAGATGCTGAACGTGGAAAAAGCATGGCTTGCCTGGATCCCGATCGCGCAGGGTTATTTGATGGGGCAGATTGCCGAACGGTGTGACAGCCGCAGAAATATTGCCGTCAAGCCCTGGGGAAAGATCATGCTGTACGTAAATATCGGATACGTGGCGTTTGCCGCGGTGTACTCGGTCGCATCGGGCGTTCTGCCCATGCTGCCTTTTATCGGGCTGATACTGACCATGCTGCTTTGGATGGTTTATATGGCTGCAACGGTTGGGTATTCGGTGATCAACTATATCTGTGTCTGGAAGATGTTCCGCGAGTTTTATCCCGAAACGGTCAATATCGTGGTTTTTATAGTAAGCATCGTATTCAACGCGCACTATATTGGTATGCTGGTTGCATCCTTTTTCCCTCTGCGTCCCTCGGCAAATGAGGAGTGGTAATGAATCATTACGGTAGAAAAGCCGCCTGTGGCGGCTTTTCTGCTTTTTGAGGGGGACGGGTTTTTTAGGAAAATATTTGAAATATTCCGTTGACGCATATGCAGCCGAGTATGCCGATGGCGAGCGGCAGAGCGGCGGCAAGCAAGGTCTTGGCCGCAGAGCGGGATTCGCGCAGGACGGTCAGCAGCGTGGTGGCGCAGGGCAGGTGAAAGAGCAGGAGGATCAGCATGCAAACGGCGGTTTGCGTGGTCCAGCCCTGCGCTGCCAGCGTGTCGGCAAGAGATGCCGTGCCGCCGTAAATGGCCAGCAGAGAGGGGAGCAGCAGCTCGTTTGCGGGAAAAGAAAGCAAAAATGCCAGCAGTATTGCGCCATCCAAACCCATCAGTAACCCGAGCGGCTGCAAAAATGCGCGTCCATGCTCCAGCAGCGAAAGTCCCCCGACCTGCACGTAGCCCGCAAGCCAGATCAGCGCCCCCGCAGGCGCAGCCACCGCCACGGCACGCCCCAGCATGGGCAAGATCCTGTCGAAAACCGAACGCAGCAGGATGTGGCCGGGATGCGGTGCGCGAAAGGCAGGAAGCTCCAGCACAAAGGGCACAGAGGGCTGATTTTTGTCTTGCATGATGAGCGTGAGCATGCGCGTGCAGAGCAGCGTGACGCCCACGCAAACAAACGTAAGCAAAAGAAGCGATAAAACTCCCGAAAAACCGCTGCCCGTACCCAAGAACAGGGCGCAGATGCTCAAAATGGCGGCATATTTGCCGTTGCAGGGCATGAAAGAGCAGGTCAGCATGGCCACGGTGCGTTGACAAGGGGATTCAATGATGCGGCAGCCGCTGACACCCACGGCATTGCAGCCAAGCCCCATGCACATGCTTAGTGCCTGCTTACCGCCCGAGCCGCAGGCAGCAAGGGGACGGTCCAGGCAGATGGCTGCGCGCGGAAGGTAGCCAAGATCCTCCAAGAGGGCGAACAGGGGGAAAAAGATGGCCATGGGCGGTAGCATGACGGCCACAACGCGGGCAACGGTTGCATAAATGCCGTCGATGAGAAGGCTTTGCAGCCAAAAAGGCAAGGGGAGCGACGTCAACAGGAAATCAAGCCGTGCGCCAAGCCATGAAAGCCCGCCTTCCAGCAAGGCTGAAGGATAGCCCGCGCCCCAAGCGGAAAGCCAAAGGAGCAGGAGAAGAAAGCAGATCAGCACGGGAAGAGCGGTGAGCTTGCCCAGAAAAACGCGATCCAACAGGCGATCTCGCTTGCCGTATGCCCCTGCGGTGTTATGCACGGCGCGGGCGCAGGCATGCTCGGCACGCGCAAGGGCAGAAGACGATGCGCAAAAGGCATCCTGTGTGCAGCGTCCGCACGCTGCGCAAGAGGGGCATGAAATGTCGCCTTGCGCTCCGTCCCGAACAGTGGAATCGGCCAGGGAGATCGCCATCTCAAGCATTTGGTCAAGTCCTTGGTTGCTTTTGCCCGAGGTTCTGACCACGGGCAGAGAGAGTGTGCGCGAAAGCATTTGGTCGTCAATCTCAATGCCGCGCGTCCTTGCGCTGTCGCACAGATTGAGGCACAGGAGCGTGGGAATGCCGAGATCCGAGATCTGCAGCCCAAGCGCGAGCGTGCGCGCGGCATGCGTGCTGTCACAAACTGCGATCACGGCATCCGCCTTGCCCGATTGCAAAAAGTCCCGCGCCACGCATTCCTCGTCGGATGCAGGATGCAGGGAATAGGTGCCGGGCAGATCAACAAGAAGAATGCGCCGTCCGTTTTTCTGCACGGTACCCGTAGCCACCTCAACGGTCTTTCCGGTCCAGTTGCCTGTATGCTGCCGCAGACCTGTCAGACGGTTGAAGAGCGTGCTTTTGCCCACGTTTGGGTTGCCTGCAAGTGCGATGATCAGATCGTCGGGGGACTTTTTTTGTATCAGATCGGGTGCGAGTCCGGGATGAGGAGTCAAGGACATAAGAGAATGTGGCGGCATTCGCGCTTTCTCAGGGCGATGACGCAGGCGGATGTGTAAAATACCAAGGGATCGCCGCCCGGAACGGCCAATAAAAGCTGCAGGCTGCAGCCGGGAGATATGCCCATGTCAAAAAGGCGGCGTGCCAGAGGCGCGTGCGTGATGCGCAGGATGCAAGCCGACTCGCCCGGGCGCAAAAGCGCGGCAGAAGCAGGGTGCATGATACCGCTCTCCTTTCCGAGAATTTCTACAATCACAGTGTATGAAAGCTGTCGAAAAAGGGTGCGGGGAAATGAGCGCAATGGCATAAGCGCAGGGAGCAAGGGGGACTATAGGACTATAGTCCTTTGCACTGTGAAGCGTAAACCGTCTATCGGCAGGGGCTGATGTCCCCGACAGCCCGTCCTGCATCAGCTATATCTGTAGGGACCGGCGTCCCCCGACGGTCCGCTCCCTATGATTACATACCGGCGCTGTTGTTCGGACACCTATTCGGGTATTGTTTGGCGGGCGCGGTGTTGCCAAAAGCCTCCCCGCGGGGGAGGGGGACCG
>JAZUSJ010000271.1:0-7303 GCA_045606685.1 Eubacteriales bacterium | reverse complement strand
TTTTTGCAAGATTCTTCGCTGCGCTCAAGAATGACAGCAAAAAACGCGCCGCGAAGGATCTTGGCGGCGTGGAAATGCAATCAGCAATCGTTAAGGAGAATAAAATGTTACTTTACATCATTCGCCACGGCGATCCGAACTATGAAACCGACTCCTTGACCGAGCGCGGTGTGCTGCAGGCCGAGGCGGTTGGCAAAAGAATGGCGGACGCAGGTATTACGCGCGTATTTTCCTCGCCCATGGGCAGGGCGCGTCAGACCGCAGAGCCAACCTGCAGACTTCTTGGGCTGGAATATACCGTTGAACCCTGGGCGCACGAGATCGGGGACGAGCATCGCCTGACACCCTATCCCGACGGAGAGATGAAGTCGGTATCTCTTGTGGACCGCGTGCATTTCCGACGCGACGGTGGGCTTGATCTGCCGTACGACCGCGCGTTTGAAGCCCCGGGATTTTCCACCTCGGGCATGAAGGACGCGCTGGACACCATCTCGGCCGGCGGCAGAGATTTTTTAGAGCGCCTTGGGTACAGGGAAGAGGACGGTATCTACCGCATTCTTGCCCCGAGCAACGACAAGGTTGCGCTCTTTTGCCATGCGGGTATGGGCAGGATCTTTATTGCGCACATGCTGCACATTCCGCTGCACATGATGTGGGCGGGCTTCAACTACACCCATTCGGGTGTGACCGTCATTGAATTCAAAAACTCCAAAACGGGATATTGCGTCCCACGCTTGCTTTGCTACTCGGATATGTCACACCTTTACGCGGCGGGGCTGGATATGAAATACTGCGGAAGAACCGAAATTTAACAAGGGAAAGAAACAAAGATCATGAAAAAAAGATTTGTTACAATATTTGGTGCGCTGCTGCTTGTTTTCGCGCTTTTGTGCAGCTGCGATGCGCTGCCCGGAGGCGGCGAAGAAGCGACAAGTGTGCTGACCGACACCGAGCAGCTCACAGAGCAGATCACGGAACTCATTACGGATCAGGGAACACAGGATCAGACCGAGCCGCCCGCACAGACGACCGAGCCGGCAACCGATCCCGAAACAGGAGGCACGACCGAGCCGGAAACCGAGGAAACGACCGAGCCTTCCGTGACAGAGCCCGAAAGCACGCAGGAGGAAACCACCGAAACGCCGAGCGAGCCGCCCGAGGATCCTTACGTCAATATGTCGGCTGCGGAATTTTACAGCGATTATGAGCCTGCGGACGACTACTGGGATTCCTACTGGCGCACGCAGCACGGCTTTATGTCCGGCTCGATCGAGCCGCAGGATCAGGCGCCCACCATTGCTGAGTATCAACCCATGGAGGACGGAAAATTTGTGCGTAACACATATGCGTACTTCTCCTCGGACGGCAATACTTACTATATCGTCAACGGATACGGCCAGGTGGTCAATCAGGTGTTCAGATGCGGTGCGTACGTATCCTTGGAGGAGGTTGCGGCTTACGTGTTTGCATTCGGTGATATTCCCGCGAATTATTCCTCCTCCAAAAATACCAAGCCTACAGAGAGTATCTGGGGCGAATATCTGCGCGTCAATCACACGCAATTCTCGGGCAGCACCTCCAAGTATCCTTACGAGCCCGAGCTGCCCGATATCAGCGGCTGCGGTGGCAGTCTGCGTTATTATGAGATCGATATCGGTACAACGGGAACGGATTGTGATCCCTCCTACCGTCCCGCGCTTTATAATAACGGTACCAAGATCACGCGCGGTGCAGCCCGTATCGTGTATGCACGCTTTGACGCCAACGGAGATCAGATCATTGATATCAACGAGCGCTATCTGTTCTATACCTACAATCATTACAACGATTTCCGGGAGTACCTCAACTACGAGGGCGGCTGGGGCGAGATGTTCGGCAACGTCACGGGCGGTGGTACGATCTCCAGCAAGTATGACTATAATCCCACGCCTTACGTACCCGTCGTGCGTCGCGATCTGGTCAACGGTGAGAGCGTACAGAACACGGCTCGGGTGATCGTGCTGTATTACGTTCCCAAGTACGCCTTGGATATGGTCGCGTAAATGAAGCGCAGGGGGTGTGCGTGCGCTGAGAAATATGAACAAAAATCTGCAAAAAGTGGCGGACTGTAATTGACAAAGGCAAAAGATTTTAGTATAATAAAACATGAAGGATGCGTGCTCAACAGCGGCACGCCGGAAAAGAGAGGAAAACTTATGTACAGAATTGGTATTGATCTTGGCGGAACAAATATCGCCGCAGGAATCGTTGACAGCGCATATTGCATCGTACACAAGGCAAGCGTACCCACCGAGGCACAGCGTCCCGCAGAGCAGATCGCTGCAAGCATTGCAGAGCTTTGCCATCGCATCTGCAAGGAATACGGCATTACCGTTGAGGATATTGATTCTGTCGGTATTGCCTCTCCCGGTATTTGCAATCACGATACCGGTGTGGTGGAATATGCAAACAACCTGCCTTTCCACAAGTTTGCGATCTGCGATCTGATCGCAAAGGATTTTCCCGCCAAGGAGTTCCACATTGAAAACGACGCCAACGCAGCAGCGTGGGGCGAGGCCATCGCGGGTGCTGCAAAGGGCAGTGCGAATTCGGTCATGATCACGCTTGGCACGGGTGTCGGCGGTGGCATTATCATTGATCACAAGGTGTATTCCGGCTTCAACTATGCAGGCGCAGAGCTTGGCCATATCGTCATCGTCAAGGACGGTGTTCCTTGCTCCTGCGGCAGAAAGGGCTGCTGGGAGGCTTACAGCTCGGCAACCGCGCTGATCCGCATGACGCGTGAGAAGATCGAAGAATGCGAAAAGAGCGGCAGAGCAACCCTGATGGCACAGATCGTTGCAGAGAAGGGCAAGGTCTCGGGCAGAACCGCGTTTGACGCGATGCGTGCAGGCGATGAGGCTGCCAAGGAAGTGGTCGATTCCTATATCGATTATCTGGCACTCGGTCTTGGCAACGTGATCAACATCTTCCAGCCCGAGGTTCTCTCGCTTGGCGGCGGTGTATCGGGTGAAGGACAGTATCTGCTTGATCTGTTGATTCCCAAGGTCAGAGCAGAGCAGTACGGCGGCGGTATCGTCAAGCTGACCGATATCCGTATCGCACAGCTCGGCAACGATGCAGGCATCGTAGGCTCGGCAGTATTGGGTTTATAAAATAGTTCAAAAGAAAAGCAGGCTCAATGCGAGCCTGCTTTTTTAAAACAGAGTAGGGGAGGAATATTTGCAAGCAAATCCATCCTCCCGCACACATTAAAAATCTGATAGCGTTCAGTAGCGCGGTCACAAATTCTTTGCGTGCGGGAGGATGGATTTGCTTGCAAATATTCCTCCCCTGCAAAAAATAAACAATAGGTTAAAATATAAACAATAATGCGTTATACAATCTGGAAAATGTAGAATTTTAAGTAGTCTGTTTCGGGGACGTTCCACAAAATCGGGTGGTCGGGGGACTGCTGGCGCGCCTCGATCTGGCGCAAGGAGACCGATGCGTCCTCGGCAGCGTTGTGCAGCATTTGCTTGAAATAGGTATCGGTCATGAAGTGCGAGCAGGAGCAGGTGGCAAGATAACCGCCGCGCGGCAGCAGCTTCATGGCCTTGGAATTGATCTCGCGATAGCCGCGGATGGCGTTCTTGAGCGTGTCACGGCTCTTGGTAAACGCGGGCGGATCCAGGATGATAAAATCGTAATCGCAGGGGATCTTTTTGTCTGCCATGTCGGTCAGAAGCTCGAAAACATCTCGGCAGACAAAGTCCATTTTGTCTTCAAGATGGTTGTTCTGCGCGTTTTTGCGCGTCATGCGGATGGCTTCCTCCGAAATATCCACAGCCGTGACGTGTGCAGCCCCCGCAGCGGCTGCATTGAGCGCAAAAGAACCCGTGTGGGTAAAGCAATCCAGCACTCTCTTGCCCTTGGCAATGGCGCGGATCGAGGCGCGGTTGTACTTCTGATCCAGGAAAAAGCCGGTCTTCTGCCCGTTTATGACGTCTACGTTGTAAACAATGCCGTTTTCGGTGATCTGTGTCAGGCCGGAATCGTTGTTTGCCTGTTTCAGACCGTCAAACCAGCCGGTATATTGCTCCATACCCTCCTTGGCGCGGATCTCAACGTCGTTTCTCTCATAAACGCCGTCAATGATCTCGCCCATGCCGCGCAAAATGTCCACAAGCGCAGGGATGAGCGTGTGCTTGATGCGCTCGATGCCAAGAGAAAGCACTTGTACCACAAGCAGATTATCGAATCTGTCCACGGTCAGGCCGGGGAAGGAATCGGCCTCTCCGAAGATCAGTCTGCAGCACTTGAAATCGTCGCCCATCATGACGCTGCGACGGTAAGAAACGGCATATTCTAAGCGTCTTTGCCAGAAATTCCGGTCAAATGTATCGTTTGCGTTGCGCGAAAGGATGCGCACTCGGATCTTGGAATTGGAATTATAAAAGCCCGCACCGAGATATCTGCCCTTGGCGGAATATACGTAAGCGATGTCACCATCGGATATGGGACGGTCGATTGAAACGACTTCGTCCGCGAACACCCAGACGTGTCCGCCGCGCAGCATTTTTTCGCCCTTTTCGGTGATGGTGATCTTGGAAAGTGATGAAAGCATATGAACCTCCATGGTTTGTACTGTCAAACAGTATAGCACAAAGCGCGGGATTGTGCAAGAGGATGACGAAAAAAGCTTGAAAAAGGGCAGAGATAGGCAGTGAATTTGCAGGTGATTGCGCTGATAAAATAAATGGAATAAAATGGGAGAAATGCAAATAAAAAGGTGAATATCGGAGAAAAAAGGCGTAGTGAGGGGGAGCGTGGAGGGTTGTTTGTGCAAATTTGTGCAAAATGTCAAGACGTAAAAAATCAGCCCTTGAAATTGTGCAACTGTTACAAAGAAAAAAATTAAAAAATGCATAAAAAATGAATAAGCGCGATCTGTCATGGGGTAAATAAAAATTACAATTCAAAATTGTGCGACAAAATATCGCAATAATTTTGCACAAAATCAGAGGGAAATGGCACGACATGCGCCCGAAATTGGTCAAAATTGAGTAAATAAAAATTACAATGCCTGAATTGCAAGGTTATGCAAGAAATCGGGAATGCCGTGAAAAAGCGAAAATATGAATGTGTGAACAAACCGTGAACGGTGAATTTATATAATAATTAGGTGAACACGGTGCGAACGAAGCCTGAATTCCGCTTGACAGAAAAAGCTCTTTGTTATATAATAAGCGCATCAATATTAGGGCATTTTGCGGACCGTTCCGGGTTGCTTGCAATGGCCTTATTTTTGACCGTCGATATAATTGATGAAAGGTTAGTCGGCGTGAAAATCTAAAACGGCGGCCATGCCGTCGAAGACAATTGCATAGCAATAATGCTGATGCCACGGGCTGTTTGCCAAAGGTCAGGATCTTGTGTTCTGACTTCTGCGGATAAGTCGGGAGTGCAAAACAGGCACTCCGAAACGGATGCTCGGTCAATTCCCACGCGCGCGTGAAACGCCACCTCACGCAGGCAAGGGAAAGCAGGGCGATTTCCGCACAAGCGGCGTCCCGCGAGTGCGGATTCTGCCCGCAGCGCATGGTATTATTGACGAGCACCGTACCCCTAATGTGAGCCGAATTCTCATATCGGCAACTCACAGAAAATCTTGGTAGGAGGAAATTTTATGGGAAAAGCGAAATTTACTAAGCTGATGGCTTTGATTTTGGCTTTGACTTTCCTGGTTGGTGGCGGAACCGTGGCGATCTCCGCCGCGGATGATACCCAGGGTGAAGTCAGTTCCGAGGAAACAAAGGACACGCTGGCTGAAATCAAAGAGCTTCTGAACGCAATTTCGTATGGCGAATACATTGCAAAGTATTCGGGCGAGGGCTATAAAAAGGCCACGCAGACCATTACGATCGATGCGGCCGATGGCTACATCACCGAAAGCGGCGAGCAGGACATCCGTCTTGCGGACAAGGACAAGGACGGCGTAGCCGAGGGCTTGTTCACTTCGTCCGAGGGCGAGGTTTCCTGGGTAGTGGAAGTACCCGAGAGCGCAAGATATGCGATCAAGATCGAGTATTACCCCGTGGTCGGTAAGGCAGCTTCCATCGAGCGTGTCTTCAAAATTGACGACAAGGTTCCCTTTGGTGAGGCGCGTTATCTGACGCTCTCCAAGGTCTGGACCAGCGAGTACCTCGACGGTCTTTATCTGGTAGGTTCTTTGGACAGCGTGTCCAAGAACGTATCCGATATGACCGAGAGCGATCTGCCTTCCGAAATCAACAGTAAGCTTGCTGAGTTCAAGAGCGAGGCTGAGGCTGCAGGCCTGACGACTTACTGGACCGTGAAGGAAGAGGTCAAGAAGAACCTGTTTGGCAAGATCACTACGGAATACAACGTTTATGCAACCGTTGAATTCCCCGACGTCTGGAACGAAGCGAACACCGCATTTGTGGATGCAAAGCAGATCCGCTTCTTCAAGGAAGACGTTGAAGAGAACGAGCTGCGCGCAACCGCAGTGCAGGATCCCGATTGGATCACCTACAGCCTGCGTGACTCCTCCGGTTACTATACCGGCGAGTACGAGTTCTATCTCGAGGCAGGACAGAGAAAGCTGACCATTCAGGGCCAGAACGAGCCTATGGTCATCAAGTCGATCACGCTGTATCCCGCAGAGGAGGTATCCTCCTATGAAGATTACCTCGCAGCGCTGACCGCTAAGCTCGGCTCTCTGAATGCAGGTAAGGACGAGATCAAGCTGGAAGCAGAGCATATGCACCACATGTCCTCCAAGACCATCTACGCGATCGAGGACAGAACCAGTGCAGTGACCTCTCCCGCAGACACCACCCGCGTGATGCTGAACACGGTTGGCGGTGCTAAGTGGCAGACTGCAGGTCAGTGGATCGAATTTACCTTTACCACCACCGAGAATGGTGCGGGTATGTACGATTTCATCACCCGCTTCAGACAAAACATGCTGGACGGTATGTTCGTCTGCCGTTCGCTGCAGCTGTACAGCGAGGGCCTTGACGCAGGACAGGCCGGCTACTACAACGGCGCTCCCTTCGCAGAGGCGCAGAGACTGCAGTACAACTACGATTCCAACTGGCAGATTACCGGCCTTGCTTCCGATGAGCTTGACAGCAACGGTGAGATCAAGGAATACGCCGTATATCTGGCAGCAAACACCACTTATAAGGTAAGACTTGAGGTTACGCTCGGTACCATGGGCGATATCGTCCGTGAGGTCGAGGAGATCCTGGACATCATCAACGATGACTACCTTGAAATTATTAAGCTGACGGGTACC
>JAZUSJ010000270.1:0-15949 GCA_045606685.1 Eubacteriales bacterium | reverse complement strand
CTTGCCGTTCTTGGCGCAGATCGGCACGACCGCAGAAAACGCATGCTTGTCCGCATAAGCGGCAATGGTCTTGGCCACGATCTCGCGGTTATACATATCGATCTTATTGAGCGCCAGCACGCAAGGCACGCCGCTTCTCTTGAGATATGCAATGATATCCTCCTCCACGCGCGTGATCTCCTTGCCCGTATCCGCCACCATGATCACGGCATCTGCCTCGTACATGGTGTTGTTGGCCTCCTTGACCATATAGTCGCCCAGCTGATTCTGCGGACGGTGGATGCCGGGGGTGTCGATAAAGACGTACTGGTCCTCGCCAACCGTATGAATGCCCGTGATACGGTTTCTGGTAGTCTGGGGCTTAGAGGACACGATGGCCACCTTTTCCCCAAGAATTGCGTTGAGCAGCGTGGACTTTCCTACGTTCGGTCTGCCCACAATTGCGATAAATCCTGTTTTTCTCATATATATTTTCCTTTTTCTTATTCTTCTGCGTTTTGATGCGCTTGTACAAACGCCTCGATGTCATCCTTGTAAAGGTCTGCACTATCCCCTGTTTTCAGGCAGTACACCTTGATATACTGCGGATTCTGCGATTTGCTCGGGCCTCCTATGACCACGGAAAACGCAGCATCCCTGATCTCCAGCCGCCATGTGACAAAGCCGTCCGCCTCGGCCACGGTTTCGGTATATCCAAACGGTCTGAAATCACGCCAATGCGCGTCAGTCCCCTTGTCTGCAATGCTCAGCAGCGCACCCAAGGGCATATAGCTCTCCTCCAGCGCATCCTGCTCGGCCTGCTTTACCCATTCCGTAATGCGCCAGACGCTCCAAGGGCCCAAAAAGGTCAGAAAGACGGCAAGGCAAACAAGAAACGTAATCAGCTTGACGTGCGCAGTCACAAAATTCTCGGTCTTACCCGCGGTCTGCTCCTCGGGCGGCAGCTCTTCTCTTTTGGGCTTTCTTTTGTAAGGATTCTGCTTTTTGTAGGGATTCTCTCTCTTTTCCGGCTCGTGTCCGTCCATCATGCGCTATGTACCTCCAATCCAAGCAGCTTCATGATCTCGGATTGTCTGTGTCGCATATCTGTATCCTCGTCCTCGCTGCGCTCATGGTCGTAGCCCAGCAGGTGCAGCATGGAATGCACGCAAAGGAACGCCACCTCACGCTCATAAGAATGGCCGTATTCCTCAGCCTGTGCGCGTGCCTTTTCCAAGGAGATCACGATATCGCCAAGGTTATTGCGGATCTCGTCCAGGACAGGCTCGTCCGCCTCGCCCTCGTAGTCAAACAGCGGGAAGGACAGCACGTCGGTCTCACGGTCGATCTGTCTGAATTTCTTATTCAGCTCGCGAATGCCCTCGTTGTCGGTAAAGGTCAGCGAGACCTCGCAGCCATTACAAAACTGCTCATAATCCAGCGTTGCCTCAATGGCGCGGCGCAAAAGGATCTTGAGCTTGTACGTGACGGGCAGCATCTCCTGCTCGTTTTCAAAATAGATCTTCAAAAGCATTTTACGTCTCATTCTTACGTGTCCTCTCTTTTCCCGTAATGGTATTTTTTATCCTTGGTGCGCGTTTGCTGTTTTTCGCGCTCATACGTTTCGTAAGCCAGAATGATCTTTTGCACAAGGCGATGGCGCACCACGTCCTTTTCGGTAAAGCGGTGCAGCGCAATGTCCTCAATACCGTCCAGAATTCTGACCACCTCCGCAAGTCCCGATTTCTGTCCCGAGGGCAGGTCTGTTTGCGTCAAGTCGCCCGTGACCACCATCTTGGAGCGAAATCCAAGACGCGTCAAAAACATTTTCATCTGCTCGGGGGTGGCGTTCTGCGCCTCATCGAGAATGATGAAGGAATCGTCCAGCGTGCGTCCGCGCATATATGCCAGCGGGGCTACCTCGATCACGCCCTTTTCCACCTGTCGCGCGTAATTCTCAGGCCCAAGCATTTCAAAGAGTGCGTCGTAAAGCGGACGCAGATAGGGATCGATCTTGCTTTGCAGATCTCCCGGCAAAAAGCCCAGCTTCTCGCCTGCCTCAATGGCGGGGCGCGTCAGAATGATGCGCGAGACCTGTCTGTCGCGCAGCGCCTTGACCGCCATGGCCACGGCCAAAAAGGTCTTACCCGTGCCTGCGGGGCCGACACCCAGTATGATGGTATTCTTGCGAATGGCATCCACGTACTGCTTCTGTCCCACAGTCTTTGCCTTGATGGGCTTGCCCTTTGTGGTCACGCAAATGCAATCGTCGCCAAGCTCTGCAAGCTCACGCGCCTTGCCGCTGTCCACCATATCGATGACATATCGCACGCTTTGCTCGGAAAGCTGGCTGTATTTGATCATATTGGCCAGGTATTCGATCACGGCAGCGCCCTTATTGACCTGCTCGCGATCCTCACCCGTCACAATAATGCTGTCACCGCCATCGTCCGTTGCGCGGTTACGCACCTGCACGCCAAACGTCTGCTCCACGGCTTTGACGTTGACGTCATAGCTGCCGAAGATGGCAGCGGTATCCTCGGAGGAGGCTACCTTGATAATTCTCTGTTCCATAAAATAATCCTTTATCGTTTGTCTTTGAGATCCAGTTCAAATTCCTGCACGGCACCGATATCCGCAATGCAGGTCACACAGGCGCGCAATGTCACGCCATCCTCCCCGATCTCGGTGCGGATGCGTTTGTCCAACAGTTCACCGTCAGAAAGCTCCTGCGCGATCTGCGCTGCAAGCTCCCTGTATGCGATCGCCAGCGCGGTCTCGGTATCGCGCACGTCTGTCACAGTCCTGTATGGCAGATAACGCTCTGTGTGCAAATACAGCGGCAGCTCCACGTCCGAGACGGGGCTATAGTTATCCACTATATCTATTCTATCACAAACCATACCCCAATTTCCAGTACTTTGGAAAACTTTTATTGGAAAAGAGAAAAAAATTAACGATTTTTTCTCTAAAATCTCCCCCGTATACACTTTTTTCTCGTATTCATAGGGGACAAACACCTCAAACTCCTGCACCGTTTTCGCAAACACCTTGCCCGAAGCCCTGGTAAAACGGAATCCGTGAACCTGACTGTCATACACACCTGCGATCAAAATCTCCCCTTCGCTGACCTGCTGCCCTGCTGCCGCCAGCACGTTGCCGCGATACATCTCCACTCTGACCACCTCACCGCTGCGCTTCGCAACCACGTGCGCCGGGCGCAAAGAGGGCGTGGGATCAGGCAATTTTTGCTCGACCAGCTCCACGTTTGCCACGTTGCCCTTGATGTTGACCGACAGCCACGCGATCTGATCGGTGGCAAGCATGACGCGGTTTTCCAATTTGTCCGTGTCCACCGACGGGATGAACGTTCCGATCCCGAATCCCTGCTCTGCCAGCATTTGCTTGACAGCGGCCGCCGTCAGCGTGCTGTTTCCGCTGACGCGGATATCAAACACAAAGCACTCGGATGCGATCAGGATCCCCACGGCACACACAGCCCCCAGCAAAATGCCGGGGCGCGCAAGCAGGCGGCAAAAAAGCTGCGGAAGTCCCGCACGCTTGACGACCGTGTACGGCAGGTCTTCGCCCTGCATCAGTACACACAGCCTTTTTGCCTGCCCCGTGCGCAGGCAAAGGCACAGGCAGTCCGCATCGCTGCCGCCGTTCAGATACACAATGCCGTGGTGCATGCACAAATTCAACACCCGCTCGGCATACGCACGCCCGACGCGCAAGGTGACGCAGCCAAGCAAAAAATACGCAATATTCATGCCCCCTCCTCAAAGCTGACCGAATGAATGCAGCCGCCCACGCCCAACGCGCCCGAAATAAATGAGGTACACCACATGCGCTCGCCGCACACGCGCAGGCGCAGCTTTCCCAGATCAAGCAGCATTTCCTGCTCGCTGTATTTGAGTATCTTGCGGCAGCCCTGCAGCAAAAGGCGGTTTTGCCCTCGGATCTCGATACGGATGCCGCTTATGATATCGGGCGAGATATCAAATTTTCGCTCCAGCCATTCAGCTGCGCTGATGCGCTCCTTGTTTTTGCGTCTTTGCATATTTTCCTCCGACAATGCTATATTGTAACAGATAGCCAAGCGGCTACGCTCCATTATATGAAACCGAAGGAGGGTGTATGAACAAAGCCAAGCACCGCGCCATTCCCGCTCCGGGACGGCCGGGATTCTTTCTATTAGGCAGTGCAAGCATCCTGCTTTTGCTGTTTTATGCGGATAGCGCGATCAATGCCGTGCAGGCAGGGCTTGCGCTTTGCGGCAAGACCGTGATCCCCGCGCTCTTTCCCTTTATGGTGGCCTCCGAGCTTTTGGTGGGCAGCGGCGGCGCGGCAGCACTGGGGCATCTGCTTTCCCATCCTTTGCAATGGCTGCTTGGCGTACCGGGAGCGGCTGCCTGTCCCATTTTGCTGGGCGCACTTTGCGGCTTTCCCACGGGGGCGCGCACCATGGCGGCGCTGTATGACAAGGGTGAATTGAGCACCTGGCAATGCACGCGTCTTTTGACCTTTATCAACAATCCCAGCTCTGCCTACATGATCAGCGCCGTGGGGGCTTCGCTGCTCGGCAGCCGCAGGCTGGGGCTTTTGCTGTACGGCATTTCGCTTTTTTGCGCGCTGCTGACCGCCCTGATCACGCGCTTTATCATGCCCGATCATCAAAACCAAGCCGCACAGGCAAAGCCGCAGCCCGTGCGCTTAGGCGCGGAAGTATTCACCAATGCCGTGACCTCGGCTGCGCAAAGCATGCTGGCCGTGTGCGCCTACGTGCTGTTTTTCTCGGCCGTGTTGGGGGCTTTGCAAAGCGCATGCGCAGGGCTTTCGCTCCCGCCCGTATGCACGGCTCTGCTGTACGGATTTGTGGAAATGTCGGGCGGCATTGCACGCGCAGCGCAAATGGAAAATGCCACGCAGGCTGCCATGCTTTGCGCAGGACTTTCGTGTTGGTCGGGCATTTCGGTCATGTGCCAGATCATGACGGTCTGCCGCGGCAGAGGTCTGCGATTTCTCCCTTACGTGATGGCCAAAATCGCACAGGCCGTCATGGCCGCAGCCTTGACGGGACTTGCCGTGCGCTATCTTTTGCCGCTGCTGCCGCCCGAGGACACGCACGCAAGCCTGCTTTTGTCCGAGGGTACGACGCAAATGCTCTCGCACGCGGTCAACCTCTCGTTTTTGTCGGCCTGCGCAGCAATGCTATGGAGAAAACCCAAAGCCGCCTTGTAAGAACGCCCGCGGATGCGCAATCCGTCTATCTGTAGGGACCGGCGTCCTCGACGATCAGCCCTGCGCAAAAAAAGGAGATGCACAGGAACCGTTCAGTTCACCATGCATCCCCTTTTCAAATGCCTGAAAATGTAGGAGCCTTACATTAATTATGTGATAAAAATAACTATTACAATAGAAATGCCTAAAACCAAGACTGCAATTCCTGCATAGATCAACACTCTTAAAAAGACCGTCTTTGCAATTCCTTGTATCTTTTCCTTTTTCTCGGGATCAAACTCTCTCTTTTCCTTCTTCACAATTCGGGTTGACTCTTCGACACATTTTTCCGGAATTTCTTCCGCGAATTGCTTTTCATTCATGTTTTCGCCTGCAATTCTCTTCACATCCCCCAAAAGATCCCCAAACCCCCAAATCAAGTTCGAAGCTATCAGCGTGGAAATTGCTGCTGCAATATCAAATGCAACAATGATAACAGATATCCACCAAAGATCCTCAGCATTGGTGATCAGGATGATTCCCGCTCCCAGCACAGAAAGTCCGGTCCACGAGCCAAGCAGTATCCAAAGCAACTTGGCGATCTCTTTGATTTGCTTTTCCGCATTGTAGTTGTTACTAAACATTGTCTGTTCTCCTTTTTTAATGTCAAAATTTTCGGTAAAATAAAAAGTGCGCCAACCGAAGTCAGCGCACCGAAAAACGCAAACTCCAATTGTTGTCACACAAATTCTGTACAGTATGAGTGCAAGGCACGTAACCAAAACAGGATGAGTTCGCATTTTTACCTATGCAAAGCCTGTTTGGCGCGCGCCAAAAAAGAGGGTATACCTCCATATGCAGAGAACACCCATACTGTAGTATTGAATTTGTGTGACAAATGCATTATAGCATGTTTTTTATTGTTTGTAAAGTCTATAGCGAAAAATATTTCGTCGCTCCACCTGACTTTCGGAAGACACCCCTCGTCGCGTTCCGCGACTTCTCCCCAAGGGGAGAAAGGGTTCTGTGGCCCCATGGGTAGGACGGTTTAGAATTGCTTTGAGCGGTTTTATGGGGACCTCATCCAGCGCTACGCGCCACCTTCCCCAGCGGGGCAAGGCTTTTTGTATCATCGCGCCCGCCAAATTATACCCGGATAGGCATCCAAACAATAGCGCCAGTATGATTTCTCGTAAAATAATTTGATTTTTGACGAGAATTGCATGTCATGTTTTAGTTGAAACAAGGTAGTAGGGACCGGCGTCCTCGACGGTCAGCACGGTGCAAACAAATAAAATTCATCTCACCGCTGCCGTGCTGCCGACATATATTGACAATGAGGTCACTCACCTCAATGAAAGGCGGTCACGACATGAAACAATCAGATCTTATCAATTTGCAAAATGCTCCGCGTCAAGGGGGGCAAACGGTTGCGGTGATCGGATCGGCCACTTACGCCGCCAAAGCACGCGACGCTCTTGCCGCCGCATCCATCCGCGCGCAGGTGATCAAGCACAGCTCCTCACGCGTCCACGGAGGCTGCGTGTACGGTGTTCAATTCTCCGCTGCGCAAAAGCCCAATGCCGCATACGTGCTGGGACGCGCGGGCATTGCGGTGCGCGAATGGCCGGAGAGCGACACATGAGCGCGCCCGTTTATCTTGACAACGCTGCCACCTCATGGCCCAAGCCCGCCTCGGTACAGCGTGCGGTATATGAATGTATGGGACGCGCAGGGGGAAACCCCGGACACGGCTCGCACACGCTGTCTGACGCGGCCGCGCAGCTGGTCTTTGACTGCAGATGCGCCTTGGCAAATGCGTTTGGTGCGACGCCCGAGCGCGTCATTTTTACGGGAGGTGCCACGCACGCCATCAATCTTGCGTTGCACGGCGCTTTGCGCAAGGGTGACCACGTGTTATGCTCAGACATGGAGCACAATGCGGTCTATCGGCCGCTGTACGCGCTCAAGGAGAAAGGCGAGATCGATTTTGACACCTTCCTGTCCCCTGCCACCGATGCACACGTCGGCACAGCGCGAATTATCACTGACGCAGCAGCAAAAAAGCGGCCGAACACGCGCATGCTGGTCTGCTCGCACATGTCCAACATTGTGTCCTCTGTCATGCCGCTTGCTGCTCTTGGCGCATTTTGCAGGCGGCACGGTATGCTTTTTTGCGTGGATGCGGCACAATCTGCGGGACATTTGCCCATCAACATGGAGCAAATGCAGATCGATCTGCTTTGCATTCCCGGCCACAAGGGGCTTTACGGTCTGCAGGGCTGCGGTGCGCTCATTCTGGGCAAGGACGTGGAGCTGACACCGCTCATGCAGGGCGGAAACGGTGTGCTTTCCCTTTCGGGACAAATGCCGGAGCTGCCGCCCGAAAGATATGAAACAGGCACGCTGCCCACGCCTGCCATCGCGGGGCTTTTGGCAGGTATTGGCGAGGTCAACGCGCGCGGCATTCCCTGCATCGCAGCACAGGACAGACACCTTTTTGAGCGTGCGCGCGCCATGCTCTCACGCTTTGAGGGCGTGCGCATCTACGCACCGCATTGCCGCGGCCCCGTGTTGCTGTTTTCTCACGAGAGCATCCCGTCCGACGCGCTTGGCGCAGAGCTGGATCACCACGGCATTTGCGTGCGCGCCGGCTTTCATTGCACAGCGCTCGGTCACGGCACGCTCGGCACACCCGACACGGGCGCTGTGCGCATCAGCTTTGGCATGGACACCACCTATTCCGACCTGGACGCCATGTATAGCGCACTCAAGGATATATTGCTGTAAATTTCGGGGCTTGCAACCTTTGCAAAAAACGGCACCACCAAGGAGTATTCTTTGGCGGTGCTTTTTTGTATGCAATTTGCAAAGAAGCAGGAATCTGCCCATACTTGAGCAAATTCCTGCTTTTTTATCACTTTACAGTCCTATCGATAAGGCTTATCATGCTTTCGCTGATTTTCAAGGCCTTTCTCACGGACTTTTATCAATCGGCTTTGGGAATAAAGAATTGCTGGAGCTCAGGCTGATCCGACGTTTTCAGATAAATGTAGCAATCCTTTTTACCGGCGCCCGTAAACGTGACGCGCTCGTCCCATTCCTGACGCGTTCCCGCATACGTATATACGTAAATTTCATCAAATGAATCGGGTGCTTCAAAAGTCGTAAGCGTTGTGGGCAGATGAATGGTAAACACCGACATATTCTCAACGATCATGCCGTCAAAGCAATCCTTTTTCAAGGTCGTCACGCCCTCGGGAATATACAGGTGGATGCCTTCCTTGACACCGCCCTCGCCAATCGTCAGCTCGCAGCCTGCAAACGCGTAGCTGCCGATCGTTTGGATATCCGCGCCATCCGGAATGCGGCCGTCGCCAAAGCAGCGCAGCAGCGTACCTGTTACGGTGTCGACAAGGCAGCCGTCAATCATTTTGATCACGGTATTTTCTGCTGCAACCTCCACGCTCTGCAAAGCCTTCAGATACCGCCATGCGTCAGAGCCCACGTTGGTCACGGTTTTGGGAATGCTGATGCCCACGACGTGCTCGGTTCCCATATAGCGCACAAGGCTCAGGCAAGCCTCCGCCTGCTCCAGGGACTCGCTGAGCTTGACCAGCTCCAGCACGTTGAGATAATACTGCACCAAGGCATCCTCATCCCAATCGCAATAGGTGGTCAGGTAGCTCAGGATCTTTTGCTGCTCTGCAACGGAAGCGTTCATATCAAACACGTAAATATCCCCAAGTGCTGCAATGGGAAATGCGTCCTCAGCCTCCAGCTTGGCCATATCGTCCATATCGGTCAGCGCGATCTTGAGGTAGTACGCCTTGAATTTGTTCAGATCAAAATCCTTGATGCCCTTCCCCTTCATTTGCGCGCAAATGGCGTCAAGATCTGCTGCTCGCAAGACCAACGGAAGCTGCTGCGTGGTGGGTTCATCGGGATCCCAGGCACGCTCTGCGGTAGTCAGCTGCAGATCCACCTGTGTGACCTTATCTCCCGCGGGAGAGGTTTCGGGAATCTCGACTACAAAATCCTGCGTGTTGTCGGGATCGGTGGTCATATACTTGACAGCACAGGTGCCGTCCCCGTTGGACATGAAATACAGGTGATAGGGCTTGCCGTCCTCAAAGGTATCCTCCAGCTTCAGATTCTTGAACATTTCATCCTTCATGCTCTCGTCAAAGCCGTCCTTGACGTCCTCTGCCATATCACAGGATGCAAGCGCTGCGCAAAGTAAGATCGCAGCAAGAACCAATGCGACAAGCGTTGTACGTTTTTTCATCATTTCATTCTTCCTCCTTGAATGTTTGTTTTTCAAGCTTTCGCCTTCACTATTAAAGACGACGAAATTTCAAAACCGTTCACGCTTTTTGCAAAAACAAGTTTGTAAACTAAATATGAACGAGCGTGTGCGGCCTTCACTACACTACTCGCCAAAGCTTGCAAAAAGTGTAAGGATCTCGGAATGAAATATTGTAAACATATTATGAACCTATGATATGTTTCTCGCGCAGAAACTCGTCCAGCACGTCGGCAGCCAGGGCGACCAGCTGCGGACAGGGACGCTTGGCATAATATTCGGGAGTTCTCTGCTCGGGATCGCCCCCCTGCGTGGTCTGTACGCCTGCAAGCAGCTCGCGGCACACAATAGAACCGCCGGATTTCGCCTTGAAGCGCTCTGCAAGCGCGCGGATATCGGCATACACGCGCTTTTTACTCTCCACGTCCCCGGGCTCTGCGTAGCCGCAGACAAGGTCGTACACCATAAACATGCCGCTGACCGCACCGCACACCTCGCGCATTCTTCCCATACCGCCGCCAAAGCCGCTTGCAAGTCTGGCCGCTACGGAGCGCTCGAGTCCCGTGATATCCTCAAATGCAAGCACCACCGCCTGCGCACAGGTGTAGCCCTGCAAAAACAGTTCTTTTGCTCTCTCGCCTCGTTTGATCATATGAAACCTCCGAAAACGTTACTTATCTCTTCGATACCGATATAACTGAAAAAGCACATCTGCTAAGCAGATGTGCTTTTTCTGGAGCTGGTAATCAGAATCGAACTGATGACCTCGTCATTACCAATGACGTGCTCTACCGACTGAGCCATACCAGCGTTGTGCCGTCTGTTGACGACTTTGATATTATAACAAATCATTTTCAATTTGTCAATACCTTTTTTCAATTTTTTTCGATTTTTTTGAAAAATGTTTTTGCCACCCCATTTGTTAACGATTCATTCACAAACGATGCTCCGATGCATGGTATAATCAAATCAACAGATCCGTGCATTTCGGCACGGAGCATAATGATAACAAAAGAAAGGAAACGATTATGAAAAAAGCACTGTCCGTTCTGCTACTGCTTTTGATGTGCGCTTCGGCCTTTGCCTGCACACCGACCACCCCGCCCGAAAGCTCGACGGATACCGAGAATCCTGCCGAGCAAACGCAGCCCTCGGGATCAGATCCTGCGCAAACAGAAACCGAGGCCAAAACGGAGCAGTCCCCCTCGGAAGAGCAGACCACAGAGCAGCCCCCCGAGCCCGAGCAGCCCTCGCCCGTTACGTTGTATCAGTTAGCCCCCGAGAAAAACAGTCTGATGCAATCCTACGTCATCAAGACCGAAAACGGCAAGCTGATCGTCATTGACGGCGGCATTGACGGCGAAGGAAAGGATCGCGCTCCTTACCTGCCCGCTGCGCTGCGCTCCATTATGGGAATTGGCCAGGACGACTACTTTGAGGTTGAGGCCTGGTTCCTCTCTCACGCGCACAAGGATCATATGTACGAGCTTTCCAAAATGCTTTCGGAATACTCTGCAGACTCCAATTACAAGATCAATAACATCTATTTCGACTTCCCCGAATTCGGCAGCGATGAATATCCCGCCACAAACGCCGATATGGAGATCTCGCAGATCCGCGAGAATATCAACAAATATGGACAGGTCATCGGTGCAAAGGTACCCGAAGGCTCGACCTATTACGATCAGATCAACGGTGCTGTGATCAATGCAGAGGCCGTTTCCAAGGGGCTTTCCTTTGAGATCGACGGCGTGCGCATTGACGTACTGCAGACCTGGGACAAGGCAGACGGTACCTCCAACCTCAACGATACCTCGCTCGTGCTGCGTGCCATCATAGGTGAGCAGAGCGTGCTTTTCTTAAACGACCTCGGCACGCTTGGCGGCCGACGTCTGCTGACCACCTACGGCCAGGCACTCAAGAGCGATATCGTGCAGATGGCGCACCACGGCCAGGCAGGCGTTACAAAGGACGTTTACCAAGCCATTGACGCGCAGGTGCGTCTGTGGCCCACGCCCATCTGGGTTTGGAAGAATGAAAGCGGTATCTATCAGATCGATGAGGTCAGAAAGTGGGTATACGGCAAGAACTTTCTGGACTCTGACGAATACGACATCGTGGCATCTCTGTACCCCAAATATCCCACCCGCTCCACCGAGGTCAAATTGTGGAAAAAGGTGATCGATCTGATGAAGATCGAATTCCCGTACGTCCTGCCCGAGCGTCCGATGGAGACCACCGAGGCCGAAACGGTTGAGCCGTTTGTTCCGGTAGAACACAGCTACGTCAAGGACGGACTGGTGGCATACTACTGCGGCACGCAAAGCACGCGCGACGGCCATGACAAGGACTCCGACGAATGGGAAGACCTTGTGGGTGGACACGATATGGTCATCACCAAAAACGCCAACAACTATTTTACCGACCAAGGACTGCGCGCAAGCAAGGTAAGACACGAATTCCCTTCGGCGATCGTGGATACCGTCAACGGTGAGAGCTTTACCATCGAGGTTCTGCTTGGTGACTTTACCTCGCTTGGCAGCAATTTCAACACCTTTATCAGCAGCAGCGACGACCATTTTGCGCTGTTCCGCCGCAACTCCGAGAACGTTCTCGAGCTCAAAACTCTGGGCAACGGCAGAATCAAGATCAAGGGTGGTCTGGAGCTTTTGCAAAACAGCCTGATCACCATTGTTTACACGCAAAACAGCGAATGCTGCATCTACGTCAACGGTGAGCTTGCAGGACAGATCAATACCGCCGCAGGCTCTTTGAGCGCAGGCAACTTCTTTATCGGCCACAGCGATTCCACCAAGACCTTTGACACTACCTATCGCGCCGTGCGCTTCTACAATCGCGCGCTTCGTGCAGACGAGGTCAAGGCAAACGCAGTCGTGGACGGCTACGGCAGCGCAGACGGCCAATAAATCCCTTGCAAGACAAAATCTCCCGCGAGAGCGTGCCAAGGCACGCTCTCGCTTGCCTTTGGTTCGCTTTTGCTTGCCCCGGCTGCGCACTTTTTTGCAAAAATTTATTGACAAACGCGCTTTTTCGTGCTATACTCTATCCGTATATGTCAAACGCTGGGAACGGAAGCAGTAGGCATTCCCCTTTTGTGCAGAGAACGAACGGTTGGTGAAAGTTCGTCAAAAGCGTGCCGAAGTCGTCCGGGAGCGGTGCAGGTGAAAGTAAGTAGTCTGCAACGGTGGCTCTGCCAAACACGCCGTTACCGTGAATTTGAGTGCATGCCCGCAAAGGGTATGAAATCAGGTGGTACCGCGTTTTCTCCACGTCCTGATGCAAGTCAGCGACGGTGGAGTTTTTTTATTTTTATTGCGAAATTATTAGAAGGAGAAAATAGACATGAATTCCTACAATGAATTACCGAAAACGTATTCCCCCGGTGAATTTGAGGACAAGATCTATGCAACATGGTGCGAAAAGGGCTACTTTACCCCCACCATTGACAAGACCAAGCCCTCCTACACCATCGTCATTCCCCCTCCAAACATTACAGGTCAGCTGCACATGGGACACGCGCTGGACAATACCCTGCAGGATATTCTGATCCGCTATAAGCGCATGGCAGGCTTCTGCACACTGTGGCTGCCCGGCACCGACCACGCATCCATTGCAACCGAGGCAAAGATCGTAGAGGCGATGCGCAAGGAAGGCATTACCAAGGAAGACCTTGGCAGAGACGGATTCCTTGAGCGTGCGTGGGCCTGGAAGGAGCAGTACGGCGGCAGAATCATTTCCCAGCTCAAGAAGATGGGCTCCTCCTGCGACTGGTCGCGTGAGAGATTTACCATGGACGAGGGCTGCTCCGAGGCTGTCAAGACCGTTTTCGTCAAGCTGTACGACAAGGGCCTGATCTACCGCGGCAACCGCATCATCAACTGGTGTCCCAAATGCTTGACCTCTATCTCGGATGCCGAGGTGGAATATGAGGATCAGGCAGGCCACTTCTGGCACATCCGCTATCCCTTCAAGGACGGCAGCGGCTATCTTGAGGTAGCTACAACCCGTCCCGAAACGCTGCTTGGCGATACCGCGGTTGCAGTCAATCCGAACGACGAAAGATACAAGGACATGGTCGGCAAGATGCTGATCCTGCCGCTGGTTGGCAGAGAGATCCCCGTAATCGCAGACGATTATGTTGAGGCTGATTTCGGTACCGGCTGCGTTAAGATCACCCCCGCACACGATCCCAACGACTTTGAGGTCGGCGCACGCCATAACCTGCCCGTGATCAACGTCATGACCGATGACGCAAAGATCACCGAGGACTACCCCGCATACGCAGGCATGGACAGATTTGTTGCAAGAAAGCAGATCGTCAAGGACCTGGAGGAGGGCGGCTTCCTGATCAAGGTTGACAACTACGCGCACAACGTCGGTACCTGCTACCGCTGCGGCTCGACCATTGAGCCCCGCGTATCGCTTCAGTGGTTTGTCAAGATGGAACCCCTGGCAAAGCCTGCGATCGATGCAGTACGCGACGGCGACATCCGCTTCGTTCCCGAAAGATTTGAAAAGAACTACTTCCACTGGATGGAAAATATCCGTGACTGGTGCATTTCCCGTCAGCTGTGGTGGGGACACAGAATCCCCGCATTCTACTGCGACGACTGCGGCGAGACTGTGGTAACCAAGGATGCGTCTGCAGTTTGCCCCAAGTGCGGCAAAGCAATGCGTCAGGATCCCGACACGCTGGATACCTGGTTCTCCTCCGCGCTCTGGCCCTTCTCTACCTTAGGCTGGCCCAAGGAAACCGAGGATCTTGCATACTTCTATCCCACAAACACGCTGGTAACCGGCTACGACATCATCACCTTCTGGGTTTCCAGAATGATCTTCTCCGCGCTTGCATATACCGACAAAGCCCCCTTTGATACCGTACTGATCCACGGTCTGGTACGTGACGCACAGGGACGCAAGATGTCCAAGTCCTTGGGCAACGGCATTGATCCTCTGGAGATCATCGACAAATACGGCGCAGACGCGCTGAGATTTGCGCTTGCTACCGGTAACTCGCCCGGAAACGACATGCGCTTCTCGGACGGAAAGATCGAGGCTGCCCGCAACTTTGCAAACAAGCTGTGGAACGCTTCCAGATTCGTTCGTATGAACCTGACCATCGATGCTGTCAAGCTGCCTGCAGAAAGCGAATTGGCAACCGAGGACAAGTGGATTCTGACCGAACTGCGCAAAACTGTTGAGGGCGTTCGCTCCAACCTTGACAAGTACGAGCTGGGCATTGCGCTCTCCATGCTGTACGACTTTATCTGGGATATCTTCTGCGACTGGTATATCGAGCTTGCAAAGACCAGACTTTCCGACAAGGAAAGTGCCGGCAACGCAGTTTGCCAGAACGTCATTGCTTACGTGCTGACCGAAACGCTCAAGCTGCTGCATCCCTTCATGCCCTTTATCACCGAGGAGATCTATCAGTCCCTGCCCCATGATGACGAGAGCATCATGATCGCCCGGTACCCCGATGCCGCATCCATTCCCGCATTCGCAAAGGAATCCGAGGATATGGCTCGCGTGCTGGATGCCATCCGCGCTATCCGTACCCGCCGCGCAGAGATGAACGTAGCGCCCTCGCGTAAGGCAAAGGTGTATATTGCCACCAAGCACGACGCTTGCTTCACCGCTGCCGCAGGCTTCTTTGCAAGACTTGCATCCGCCTCCGAGGTCATCGTAGCAGACGCATTTGATGCAGACGTGGTTTCGGGCGACAACGCCGTTCAGATCATCACCGACTCCGCAGCAATCTTCCTGCCCATGGCCGATATCATCGACTTTGAAAAGGAAAAGGCAAGACTTGCCGCCGAGCAGAAAAAGCTGGAGGACGAGATCGCACGCATTGAAAAGAAGCTCTCCAACCAGGGCTTTGTTTCCAAGGCTCCCGCCGCCGTTGTGGAGGGCGAGAAGGCCAAAATGGAAAAGTACCGCGAAAACCTCGCAGGTGTCATGGCTGCGCTTGCAAAGCTTGCATAACCCTTTCAAGAGGGGCTGCTTCACGTATTGAGGCAGCCCCTTTTTTTGTTTTTTCATAAATTATTTCTAAAATCGCAAAACATTTTGCAAAAAATTACGTCTATATAAGCAGAGGCGCAAAAAATGAGCCCTGCCCTCTTGACAAACGCAGGAAAATGTTGTATGATTGTATTAGTACAATAGTACAAGAAAGAAACGGAGGGATACAACAGTGATCAATCTGATGCCCCAAGCCTCGGTATCGCAGCAGCTGCTGAGCAAATACCGACTGGACATCGTTCGCGGCAAATATCCGCCCGGCAGTCAATTCCCCACGGTACGCGCACTGGCTTACGAGGAATCGGTCAATCCCAACACCGTGCAAAAGGTGCTGGCGCTGCTTGAGCAGGACGGACTGGTGATCAGCCACGGTACCAAGGGGCGGTTTGTAACCGA
>JAZUSJ010000269.1:0-12372 GCA_045606685.1 Eubacteriales bacterium | reverse complement strand
ACGCGGTTGCGGTGGTAGGGGTTCCCATACGGACGCTCTTTTACCAAGAGCAGAACGTGAAAAAGCCACCACGTATGTGATGGCTTATTTCATTTATCTCCGCTATTTCCGCAGCCCCATGGGATGTCTTTTTGTTTTGGCATGGTGAGGGAACAAAATTATTTTTTCCTTATTTCAATTTTTTCACCAATATCAATGTGATGTTTCTCCAAAAAATGCTCGTTGTAAGTGCAAATAGTTACGTTCCAATTCTCTCTATCCAAATACAGTTGCAGTTTCCCGTTTTCAGTAATAAGCTCATCAACAAAAGGCATTTCTTCCTCAAAATCACCGATTTTGACGATGACAGTATCTCCGATATTGATTTGATTAAGCAATTTTTGCGGCATGATATCAAGAATAGCATTTCCGTCATCAGATTCTCTTACGACGCTTCCTTTTACAACATCATCAGAGCAAGCTGATAAAGAAAGTACTAACATGATCAACATTAAGGTGGAAATGATTTTTTTCATGTTTACCTCGTTCTGTTTTTTCAGATTTTCTATTTGATGTTTCATTTTGAGTTATGAAAAACTCACACCCCGCCCGTGGCCTCGACAAATGCGATGCAGGTGATCATCCATAACACAATGCACAAGACGGGGCAAAGTGCAGTTCTTACGGATTGCCAAACGATCTTGCTTGCTTTTCGCTCCTCATAACTTGCCCCAAGGGCAATCATAACTGCGGTTGATTGCTGTGCAATCAACCGCAATCCCACGTGTACATCACGTCCGAGAAGTCGCGCTGACGCAGCTTTTCTGCGGGAATGAAGAACTGACAGCCGCCCTCGTCACCGAACATGATCAGCTCACGCTCGCGCCCCTGCTCGTCGGGGGCGGTGTGGCTGACGATCTGAAGCAGCAGCGTGTCGTATTTTTGCAGCTTTGGTTGGTCGTCGCGCACATCAAACTGCTCAAAAGTGGGATAACCGCCAATGCGGTGGCCGGCATAGGTGTTTTGCTCGTGAATATAGTCGCATTCCTGCTCGGTCAGCTCGGCCATATCCTTCTCCTCTGCGCCTGCCTTGAGCAATGCCGCGTTGACACACTCCACAAAGCGATAATCGCCCGAGCGGATCGAGCCCATCGAGGGCGTCAGGCGCACGGGAAGGACGTGCCTGATGGGGAAGGAATCGCTGACCGTGGGATCGTCTTGCAGACTGCCGTCAAAGGCACTTTCGTCCTCATCGTACAGCACGCGGAAATCGGATTGCACGTTCGGGTGGTAAAAATCCGCACCGTAAACGTCGTTGTCGGCTACGTAAAAGCGCAGCACACCGCGTGCAGGGAAGTCGGGGACACCGCGCACCTCGGAGCAAAAGATGGCGGCCAGCAGCTTCATGGGTGCGCCCGTGCTGTCAAGCGGCACGTTTGCATCCAGCGGCGCGCCGCCAAGACGCGTGCGGTTGCCATCCTCGGGCGCAGGCAGACGGATCTCGACCATAGGCAGCGCGGTGTCACGCTGCAAATGTCCGTTGGCACGCTCTACTACCTCGCGCACGTTTTGTGCGGTCGTAAAAGCCACGGCGCCCGTCTGCAGTCCGTGCAAAAGGGAACGCAGCTTTTCGGCATTTTCCCCATGCAGAACGGCACTGTCAAAGTATTTTTTGCTTGTGTCCTTGTCGCCCATGGCAAAGTATGCCACGCAAAGCGCGGCTTCCGCCTGGTACATGTCCGCCTTGATCGAAAGCGCGTGCAGTGCGGGCGGGATCACCTTTTGCCAATCGGAGGCGGAAAGGTGGGCAATGGCAAGGTTGTTCCAGGCAAAGGGGTTGTTTTGGTCGTACTTGATGCCGTTTTCATAGCAGGCGATGGCCTTGCCATAGTTGCCTTGCTTTCTGTAAAGCAAGCCGAGGTTGGACCATGCCGTGGAGTGTGCGGGCGAGAACTTGACCAGCTCCTCGTAGGTGGCGATTGCGTCGTCATTGCAGCCCGCATCGGTGTAGGAAAGCGCCAGGAACAGCAGCACGGCATTGTAGTCGTCGTTGGTGCGGCACTCGCGTCGCAAAGCGTTCAGCCTTGCAACGGCACCGTTGAGTCTGTTGCGGTTGTAGCGCTCAACGGCAGTCAAAAGAGCGCGGCGTTGGCGCTTCTGATCGGGCGCTGAAAAGGCAGAGCCGATCTCCTTGGCAAAGGCCTTTTCGATGCGGCGCAGCGAGGGGCCGCCCACCTTGGCGATCAGGCGGATCAGCGTCAGCAAAAGACCTGCGGTCAATACGGCAAATTTGAGTGCGTCTGCCTTGTCCACCGCCCAGCCGTTCTCGGCGGTTTCCATGATAAACAGCACGATGGCAGCAACAAACAATAAGATCAGCACCACCGTTGCTGCAACGGTGACCATTTTTTGGGATTTTTTCATATCGGGAAACTCCTTTGAGTATTAGATTCAGAGATCATTTACGCACCGTTGAGAATGCAGAACCACCAGAACCACGCGTGAGCAGCTGTTGTGGCAAGAATGATCAATGCACACAGTACGATCAGCGGGATATTGATTGCTTTTCTCTCTCCTTTGCGCAACGCAATTGACGAGCAGACAATGCTTGCTATGCTGAAGCCGTAGGAAAACAGAGGGTGCAGCAATAGCCCAAGAACCGAAACTAAGAAAAACACGATGTAAATACCGTCCCTGTTGCAGGGTATTTCAAGCAGGCCCGTGATCAAAAAGAGCAATGCGGTAAGTGCGATGTAACCTACGTGTGCCAAAAGGCTGCAGCCCGAGGCTGTGGAAAAATTTTTTATATGCTTCATATGACGTACTCCTTTCGTAAAACGCTTCTTCACTTATATAGACGCAAAATTTTTTGAAAAGTATCACGTTTTGGCAAAAAAATAAAAAAATAAAAAAATTCCCCAAATCCATTATATCACAGATCCGGGGAAAAAGAAATGAAGAATTATTAATTTGTGCAAAACTGCCATGGCAGAGCAAGGGGGAGATGCTCCAAACGGAGTATCTCCCCGAATCTATTCACCATGGGCAAGCGAAAAGGAATTCCATACAGTCTGAATTCTGCGATCATTGCGTTCTTTTGTCTAAAAGCAGCTGCGCGCCGCCAAAGCATTCGACGTTTTCTACAGTCAGATTTCCCATACTGCCTGCCAGGGCTATGGCGTAATCTCCGCCGCCGCGCACGTTTCGCACCGCAATATTGTAGGTTTCGTCCGGCGTTGCGTGTCTGCTGCCGTATAGGCGCACGTCACCGATGCGCACCGCGTAGAGCCCGCGATCCATGTGCGGGCAGTCGGCAGACATGTCATAGACACCGTCGATTTCAATATCGTGCAGCTTGATGCCGCCTTGATTGAGCAGCCTGACGTTGGTGCAAAAGGCAGCGGTGCGCACGTTGCGGATATGCACGCGGCAGATGTCCCGGGGCAGCCCTTCCACCGCAAAGGCCTGTTCCGGCGCACCGTGCAGGCCGGTCAGCGCGATCGAATCGTCCTCGGTAAAGCCTGTGATATGCTCGATTACAATATCGTGGTAGCCCTGTCGCAGGTCGATCCCATCTGCGTTTTTGACCAGCACCTCGGCATATCTGTCGCGTCTCAGCCCGTGATGGGAATTGCCGCATGCATCTACCCATACGTCGCTGGCGCAAAAATCGATATTGCCGATGTATCCGTGCGCACAGTAGAGGAAATTGAGAGCCCACCAGCGTTGATTGCGGCAGGAGAGATTTTCAATTCTGAAGCCGTCCACGTTGGTAAAAAGCAAAAGATTGTTTTCCAGATGGGCGGCATACCGTCCCGCATTTGCGTGGATTCCGAAAGGCCGTTGTATTCGCCGCCGTCCAGAATGGCGCGTCCTTTGCCGATCACGGCAATATTGTGATCCGTGCCGTTGTGTGTCCGACCGATCTCGGTGCCGTGATGCTCGTTGACAAACATATTGGAAAAGCAGCCGTCCGCCATGCGCAGGTGGCAGTCCTGCAAAATCAGGGTAAAATCCGAGGGCAGACGAATGGCCGTGTCGATCTCCCACGCACCGCTGACGGTTGCCGTGCGGCTGCCGTTTTCTGTCGCGGCCCGTATCAGGGAAGTGATATGCTCGCTGCCGTGCTTTTGAAAGAGTTGTTTCACGTACGTCTCCTGTTATGTAAATTAGACTGTTTCCGTTTTCTTTGCCTCGTCCAAGGCTGCAAGGGCAAGCGCGAAGCAGACGGTGATTCCGGGAGAAAAGCCGCCCGGGAATTCCGTGACAAATGCCCCAAGGCTTAAAAGCGCACCGATCGCACCCACGATCATAAAGAAATATGCGCCGATTTTGAGAGCGGACGTGGGCGCATGCGGACGGACGATCTTACCCAGCAGGCGAATAAAGCCGTAGATGATCAAGGGCAGCACCAAGGACAGCACAAGCATCAGGATCTTGTCCTCCCCGCTACTCAAAATCAGATATAGTACCAAGGGGATCAGCGCAATGATTGCCCCGATGATCATAATCAGATTTCTTTTTTCAAAAATCTTAGTCATATGAGTCTCCTTTGGTCAGAATTGCGCAAGATTTTCTTTTGCATACTTGGTCAGATAGGTTTCCAAGGGCTCCATATCGTAATACGCGTCGTCAAAATCGTCAAAGGGATATTTGTCGTACTGCGCGTCAAAATCCTCCCAATCCTCGGAGTCAAAGCTCGAAAGATCGCTTACGTGAATGCCGTTTTCTTCAACAAAAGTATCGTAAAGCCTTTGATGCTCGTCAGCACCGATCAGCGCAAGATACTCGCTCATCAAAGGCGCAACCATGCGGCTGGAATTGACGAAAAACTGGCAAAGTCCACCATTATTGACCTCGGTATCCAGCCAATTCACCGAGTAAAATACTCTTTGATAAGGGTTGAGCGCATTTACGCCCTCTGCCCAATCCTCAAAGCCGTCCACAATGTGCTCGGTTCTGATCATAATGGCCCAGAAAAATTCTTCATCGGACAGCGCAGCCAATTGCTCCGCCGTCATTTGCAGATATTTGTCGTCGTTTTGAAAAATGCCCATGTGATAACCTCCATGCCGCCTTGGGCGGCGCAAATAGTGATGGAAACTTCACCGCGGAGCTTTGCTCCAAAAATGGGTTGGGACCCATTTTTAGGTGAAGTTTAAGCGTGAATGGTTGAGTGTAAAGGATGATTGCGTGAACTTTCACGCTATTCTCCTTTGTCAGTTTTCCCATATTTTTTTGCGATCCTTGCATCTCTCTTTTCCTGCATGATGCGATTTCTGCGGATATGCAAGCAGTATCCGATGAAGTGTGCAACGCCCAACAGGCAAAAGATCACACAGAAAATAACAGAGCCTGTCCAATCGATTGGCTTGTGATTGTTGTACGTAACAACCGTCTGCCCACCCACCGTCATTTCCTCGGCGTATTGCTTGAACGGAAAAATGCGATTGACGCTGTATTTGATAGTAGCAGCCGTGCCGGGGGAGAGCAGGTCGGAAAGCTCTGCGCGGTCATATTCTCCCGTGACGTTGAACACGTCACCGTCCTCGGTGACTATGTAGTCGTAAGTCGCAAACTTCCCGCCACCGTAGTAACGATCAAATTTTTCGATGATCACTTGCGCTTCGGTAAGCTCTTGATAGGAGGTCGTATGCATCAGCGGCAGGGTAAGCATAAATATCCCTGTCAGTATGCAGAGTATGCCAACGATCAAAAGCACGGCGTTTTCTTTTTTTATTTCTTTGTCAGTTTTTCTGCGCATGATCTCTCCTTATCGCGCTTATTCGTTTGATTCCAAAACCTCGATATTTCCGCAGAAAAACGAGAGCTTGCCGTCCTCGTAGTCGTGGATAAAGAAACGACAATCGCGCGAGTATCCGCGTGCGCTGTTGTTCAGTATTTCAAATCCGCAGATTTGGAAGGGGTAGGACACCTCGCCAAGCTTCAGGCAGGATACACGGTCAAACAGAATCTCGCAGGCAGCACCGTTTTGAGCGGTGCAAGACATTGTGATTGTCAGCGACGCGACACCCTGCGCGAGGGAAAAGCTGTGTACCGTGATGGATTGTCCGTTCAGGTTTTCAAGCTGCATTGAGATTCAGTCCTTTCTCCCGGTCAGAATTTTTCGCTTCTGCGTCTTTCGGAAATAAAGTGACATTTGCCGCCTCTTTCCGGATACAGGTACTCGCTGAAGGCCTGTCGCCCGATCTTGGTAAGATGCTCCAGATCTTCCTTGGTCAAAAGAACGACCTGCAGGCAGGCCACGGTCTTGAAAGCCCCTGTCTGACAGCGCAATACGTCCGCGTTTTCGATGACCTGCGGAAATTCGATAAATGCCCCGATCATCTCGTCCTCGGGATCCTCGTTCTCCCACCCAAAGCTGTGCGAGTAGGTCACGTGCGTGTTGTAGAATTTCGCGTAGGTCGCGATCATGATCAGCTTTGCGTGATACCAGGACATGATGCTCTTGTCGTGCAAGTCCTCGTCGGCATCTATAAACATGATGTATTCGTTGCGATTGCCGATCGTGTTGGGGATCTTGGGCATTTTGTAGTCGCTCGCCCCCATGGTGACCAGCTTCCAAAAGGGATATTTTTTGGTAGGCTCGTATATCAGAACGTCAACGTGGAATCCGTTGTCCACGATCGGGTGCAGCACGTGCTCGTTTTCCTGCTCGAAATATCTGTCAAAGTGTGCTGTAAGCTTGTCCATTTCACGTACTTTCATGTGATTTTCCCCTTTCTTATTTCATATTCTGTCCGCGTACCGCTCTGCGGTGATCATGCCGTCCTGCACGTGCAGTCTGCAAATCCTGGCAGTTCTCGCCTCGGCATATTCCCGTCGCGCGTCGTTTCCATAGTCGCGGCCGTGGTAAACGGCGTAGTATTGCCCGCGGTATTTGATCACGCTGTGGTGTCCCGAGCCCTCTTCAAAGTCGTTTTTGATCATGACGGGATCAAACGCGCCGTCCGCCGTGTGCTTGACAAAGTCCACGCGTGTCAAGTCCTGCTCGGCCGTGCGCGCGGCCGCGTAGCCGATGTGATAAGAGTCGTTGTCAAAGCAGCCGCCGCTGTACATCAGGTATTGCCAATCGCCCTCGCAAAACCAGAAAGCGCCCTCAATGGTGTGCCAGTCCCTGCCGTCGCCAAAGCGATCTCTTTTGAAGATTTCCTCGTCCATGGTGGGTACGATGACCTCGCGCGGTGCATTTGCGGGTGTCATGGGATCAAGCAACCGATCCACAAAGACGCGCGTGCCGATGCGCTCGCAGGACACGTTGTCCTCGGCATACCACAAAAACAGGCCGTCCGCGGTCTTGACCACGTGTGAATCGATCGAAAACCGCTTGTACAAGCATTTCTCCTCGGTAAAAGGACCGAGCGGGGAAGTGGCAACCGCTGCGTGCATATACTGAAATTCCTCGTCGGTCGAGCAGGACACGTAGAGATAGTATTTTCCCTCGTGCCTGAATACCGAAGGCGCCCAGTAATCGCGGCGTCCTTCAAACAATGCCACGATGCCCTCGTAATGCCAAATGCCGAACAAATCGTCCGCACTGTAGGCTTCCACACCGCGGGGAGCAGTTACGTACAGATACAATTTGCCCCCATCCTCAAAGATAAAGGGATCGGGCTGGTGCTTGCCCGCAACGTCAAATTTCAGCTTCATTCTGCAGTCCTCCGTTGGGCTGATTTTCTGATATGGCCATCCGTATCCGATAAAAATTGATTTGTATCAAAGCCGTAGCACTTTCCGATCTCCAATGCGATGCGTCTGACCTTGGCAAACGTATCCTGCCCAAACAACCCGAACAATTCGCCTGCCTTTTGCGGCAGATAACAGTTGCATAAGATCTCGCACAGAATCTCTTTTTGCGCGCATTTGGTACAGGATGAAAAAATGCGCGTTATCTCTTCAAAGTTGCCCTCGCTGATCGAAAGCGTCCCCAAGGCACCCACGGCAGTATAAAATTCGTTACAGTATTTCCCGACCGTCGAAATCAGCAAATCCTCCGATACCTTGATGCGGTATTCAAAAACAACGGTCAATCCGTGTTCTGCAAACAAAGGATCGTCGGACGCGATGGCATCCTCAAGAAAATCAACCAGCTCGGCAGCCTGTGCATGGCGGAAAATGGTTTTCAAAACGTACAGCCTGCGGTATTTGTCCTTGTCGTTGAGATAGGATTTCATAATTTCGTATGCTTCGGGATCGCTTTTGTATGACAACGCTTCGCAGGCAAGAGAAAAATCCTTCATGGAGGCAGAAGCCATCATTGCGCGCAGATCCTTGATGGGCAGATCGTAAGGGATGGGTGTTCCGTTTAAAAGCTCTTTTCTCATATGAGGAACTCTTGGGTGAATTTGTATTGAATATCGTTCTTTTTGCAAAACTCTTCCAATTTGAGGTATTCAAAATATTCACCGTGTACCGTTGTATGCACAAAGCCTTCTCGCACCATTTGTTCAAGTGATCCCTGCCACTCCTTTTGTAAAGCAGCCATGAATTTGGCTGAGTTTTCCTCGTAAAAATCGTAATTGAACGCAAATTCCTTCATTTCAGCCAAGGGAAAAGAAATGGATATCCGATTCTCGTATTGGATGACGTGAAGACTGAGTATTTCACAAACCGCCATAAGTACCTCCTGTTTGTTGTGATAATGATTCGTGTTTTGATAAATTCGCCTATTCGAAAATGATTTTGAAAAACAGCTCCGGCGGTGTGTGGAAATACGTCAATAAAAAGCCGCTGAAAACTGCACTGAACTTATAGCCGTTCTGTCCCCACGACAGCATGAAATGACCGTCCTTTCGTTCGAGCCTTACGCCCTCCACATTCCCGACGTCCACGTCTTCCTTGAGATTCCAGACGTAAGGCTCCCATCGGGAGGGCTCGTAATTGTGAGCGTCGAACAGCTTATCCAAAATCTCGCGGCTTGGCATATCCACGTTCAAATGGTTCCCAAGGAGATGATCGCTGCTTTCTTCCTTTTCCCATCCTGTATCTTTCTGTACGTATTTGTACAGGGTACCGTCCTCCATCTCGTAGTAGACGTAATTCCGATTTCCCGTATCCTTTACGATCACGTTGCCGTTGATCTTCAGCTTGGTGCTGCCTGTGGCTCCGCCATGAGAGCCGATCTTTTGGTGCTGCACGGTGACTGTGTAGTTTTTAAACATCATCCGCAGGTTCAATTTGGACATGGGCGGAGTAACCACCGAGTAGATCATACAGGCAATTATTGCTGCGAGCAGCGCAAGGGCTGTGATCCATACGCGAGGCTTGCGCCAAAACGGCTTGCGCAGTTGATCCGGCACGGGCCGTTCGTGCGGCTTGGCCTCCCAAGGGTTTCCCACGTAAGCGGAGTCAACCCAGATATCATCATTCGGTTTTTTCATATGTCCCATAAGCTACTGCCTTTCGTGGTTGTTTTCGTATAATTGCGAGCATTTTGTCTGTCGCAGATGCAGATATTTGCCGAGCAAAACCGTGTGAGTTCGGCTCTCTTCGGCTATAGCTGAAGTACCAATCTGATTTCATCATAACACACTTTTTCGCAGATTGCAAGAGCTTTTTGATAGATAATTGCGCAGGGCGGGGAACTCACTCGTTAAGCGAATTCCAAAACAAAACCGAGGATATGATATGCGAGCAAATCATATCCTCGGGAATTTGTATTATTTGAACATTGCCTCGATCTCGGCTACGGTGTAACCGCTCGGGATCGTGACGGTAATGGATACCATGTATCCGTCAACGTTATACAGATAATATATCTGCGTATAGGTCATGCCGTTGGCGGTCGTTGAGCAAACGCACTTGGTAAACTCGGTCTTGCCAAGCTTTGCCTTTTCGAGCTGATCGGGGAAGGAAACGGTCATACCGGACACAGAGGCAAGCTGCTGCTTGACCAGCTCTATGTACTGCTCTTCGGTAATGTTGGTCATAAACGATTTTTCAAGGTTTTCATATATGACGCTGATGTTGGTTCCCGTTACGGAATCTACTACCATCATGTCGTATACAACGGGATTGTTTTCAAGAGCTTGCTTGAAATTCTCGCCTAAGATCTGATCCACGGCAATATTCATGGCCGCTGCGATCTCCTCATCGGTGGAATATACCCAGGATGCGGGCTTTGTAAATTCAAATCCCAAAAATTCGTTTTTGTATACGTTGCCGTCGGTCGTTCCCTTGGAGGCTTCTGCCTTGACGGTTTCGCTTTCCGTTTCGGGCAGGGTTGTTTGTTCGGTGCTGCCCGTGGTTTCTGTTGCTTCGGGGACGTTGGTATCGCATCCTGCAAGCAGGACGGCCGTAAAGCATAACAGCGTTGCGAGCAATAAGGATAATGCTTTTTTCATGTTTTTTCTCCTTGATATGATTTGTTTTTTAGCCTGTTTCAGACTTTCACTAATATAGACGCTTTTTTTTCAAAAAAGTTCAAGAATTTTAGAAAAAAGTCAAAAAAATTTATGACCGAGATGAAAATGCCCCGAATCAGCAGGATTTAAAGTTGTAGATCGGCTTGATGATCTCGTAATCCGAAACCGTCTCGCCTATGAATTCCAATATGCGGGAAGGGGCTTTATAGGCCATGGGGCATTCGTCAAGAGAGCCTTGCGTGGCCGTCGTCGTATAAATTCCTTGCATTTCCCGCTTGAATTCCTCAACCGTAAACGCATATTTTGCATCGGTTCTGCTGCAGGCGCGTCCCGCTCCGTGCGGTGCGGAGAAATTCCATTCTGGATTTCCTTTGCCAACGCCCAGCAGTGCGCCGTCACGCATGTTGAGGGGAATGATCACGCGCTCGCCAAGGCGAGCCGAGATGGCTCCCTTGCGCAGTATCATGGATTGTGTGTCAATATAATTATGCACGCAAGCAAAACGGTCTTTCACCGTCAGCCCCATGCCGTCACAGATCAGCCTTGCCATGGTTTGCCTGTTCAGATCGGCAAAATCAACCACGATCTGCAGATCGTGCAGGTATTGCGTAAGCAGCTCTCCTTCAAGAATGGCACTCTCTCGCTTTACCCGAACGCAATCCTTGCTTGATCTGCCTCGAATAAAGCCCCCCGCGTCCGCGTCATCATAACGGCTCTGGCGCGCGAGCTTTCTTTGCTTTTTGCATTGGTAACGGTATGCTTGCTCCACGTAATGGCTTGCAACGTCGCTGCCAAGCCGGCGCGAGCCGGAATGGATGACAAGCACCAGCCTGCCGTCCTGCGTCCGATCCACCTCGATGAAGTGGTTTCCGCCGCCAAGCGTCCCAATGCTTCGCACAGCGCGCTCCACATCAACGCTGTCCTTGCAATGCAAGGCACCGAAATCAAAGCCGGACACGGGCGTGTCGTGCGTTTTCGTGCCGCAGGGGATCATGGAATGAATCACCCCGTCCAGCTTCACGGGATCGATCTCTTGCTCATTTAAAAACACGACCTCCATGCCGCATCCGATATCCACCCCCACAAGAGAGGGCGCAATTCTGTTTTTTACGGTCATGGTCGTGCCAACGGCTACGTTTTTGCCCGAATGTGTGTCGGGCATGATGCGTATTTTGCTGTCCGCATACGCCTCTTCGCGCAACAGCTCGCAAATCTGTGTTTTGGTAGGCTTGTCGAGCTTATCGGCAAATACGGTAGCGGAGTTTCTTTTTCCTTGTAATTTGATCATTATATCTCCTATCAGTATTTGGTTTTGTTTGTTGTGTGATTGTAAAATATACGGTTGCAGACATAATTATCAACTCCTTTTCGTGAATTTATATTTTATACTGCGGGTGCGATTGCCCGTCAAGTATTTCGGGTAAAGATGTGTCTTGACAAAAAAGATACCTATTTGTTTTTACTGTTTTTTTATTTCTTTTTGCTTTTTATTTGTTTGCCAAGAACAAAACCAAATAAAATAACAGAAATCAAAAGAAGCGGTCCTGTGCATACATATAGTCCAAATGGAATTTCCATGATTAAGTTCAACAGATTAATCATACTGCCAAGCAATAAGCAAATGGATGCTATAAGTTGCATGACGTTCACTTTTTTCATATCCCCACCGCCTTTCTTGGGTTTAGTATAGCATAAAAGGGGAGGGGTGTCAAGTAGGGGCGACTGAACGAATCGCCCGTTAGCCGTATTGTAGGGACTGGCGTCCTCGACAGTCCGTTTGATCGCGGCATGATTCCGGAATTTCGCGCTTTGCGCGAATATTCGCGGCGAATGCGAACCGGATTTCTTGCGTAGGGGCGACCATTGGTCGTCCGTTTTCTATGCCACGGAATCTCGCCTTTGGCGAGAATACCCACGCCCTGTGTCCGGAAAATGCCTCGCTGCGCGAGGCGCTCCCCGGTAACACGCCGTCGCATAGTCGTCGTCTGTCGCCTCGATACACTCGGCT
>JAZUSJ010000268.1:0-5423 GCA_045606685.1 Eubacteriales bacterium | reverse complement strand
AGATTTATTCGAGTCCAAAAACTTTTCCCGCAGGGCATATAGGCAATATGTCCAAGGGGAAAGATGCAGGAATCGGAGAAATCTGCACGTCAAAACCAACTTGGTTCGGCTCCCGTTCGGCTAACCGATTTTAGGAGTAAGTATGGTATACATAGATACAGTAGTTCAAATCGTAGCGCATGCATGCATCTTGCTGTGCAGCGCAATTCTATACGTGTTTTTGATCACGCGAATCCTTCCGCACCTGATGCTAAGTCCGCAGTATGATCTGTCGGTGCTTCATGAAAGAGGGATCAGAAAATACGTGTTCAGAAAGGGAAGAGCCATCGTATACGAGCCGTCGGTTCAGGCGTCCCGTTTTATCAATCAGTATATTCTGTCGTGCAACGACGGTGAGAAGTATATCAAGTGTAAGATCGATCCAAGAGTGGAGGCCATCAAGCTGGACGTAGTCGCGATGGATGCAAACGATAAGGTGATCTCGGTCGTACAGATCGCAGAGCCTATTCTGGATCAGGGCTATACCCGTGGCGCAATTCTACCCCATAATACCTCTTACGTCAGCGTGATTGTCAAAGAGGTCAACGGCAGGCTTGCAGAGCCTGTATACAAGCTGCGCCTTCCCATGCGTAATGCCGTTCTTTACGTGCTGCTTACCGTGCTTTGCTCGGTAATCGAGGGCGCACTCTGGAACGCTTCCATTCTCAAGTGGTTTGATATGGCGCTGCGTGAATTTGTCGGCGCACAGCCGTCCGATTTTCTCAGAATGCTGCTGGTCTATGCGGTAGTAGGCCTTGCTGTATCGGTAGCAACCGTATTATTTCACTGCTCAAAGGACGTAAAACTCGGAAAGTAATCAATCAGCCCGTATAAAGGAGCAAAAAACATGGCATCTAATCAGCAATACCTGTCCAAAGGCTTTTATCAATACGCGCAGATCGGCAATCCCGTATCTGTCAAAAACTATATATTTCTTCGCAAAAACGAAAAAAAGTGTCTGTTGATCCGCTTTTGCAACGATCTGGAATACACGGTGGACGCCATGGATTTTTCAGTGGTGCAAATGGATTCCTCGGGAAAGGTGATCGGAAATACCGAGATCAGCTACGGGCAGATGCACTTTGAACCGGGAAGCCATTACGTGACTCCCGCGGGCATTGTGGTAGACGAATTCTGTACCGATTTCCGCGTGGTATTTTCCACGGTCAGATCGGGAAGATATGAGTACTATTCCAAGGGCGGTCATGTTGCTGTGCGCTATCTGCGCAAGGAAACAGCGCTGGAGGTCGGCAAAAAGGCGGCCAAAAAAGCAATTTCCCGCTGCTCGGTGGAAAAAAGAAGCTTCGGAAAACCGCGCCTTGCCGTGCTTTTGGGAACGCTTGGGCTTGTGATCATGCTGGGGCTGAGCGCATTCGATGCGTTTGCAAGGGATTATGAATTCAAGCATCCCGAGCCGGAAGAGGAGCAAACGATGGAGGAGCAAACGGAGCAGCAGACGCAGCAGCCGGATGTGAATACCTGGGAAACAGGAGTGCTTGCACCGCCAACCAATCCTCAGTAATCTTGCGATTTGACATAAACTACGATCATATGTGGAGATCAGTATGCTGAAATACAATGATATCATAAAGAAATTGTCCGACAGCGAAAAGATACGCATGCTGTGTGATATCAGCTGCCTGTCCGGTAAGAATTACCGCGCCTTGGGCATTCCGGAGCTGAATATCTCGGCGCTGGAGGATATAGACGGGGATACCTACCCAAGCCCGACTGCGCTTGCAAACACCTGGAACATGGCGTTGACAGGACAGATCGCGGACGATCTTTTTCAAAAGGCATCGCTTTCCAAGGCAGGGCTTATCAAGGTGCCTGCGCCTCGCGTCAGGATCAATCCTTACAGGCAATCCCTTTCGGAGGATCCGCTGCTTGCGTCGTCGATCTCGCGGGCATATCTGGATGCTGCGCAAAGAGCGGACGCTGCCGTGGCGCTTGCCGATTTCGGCTTGCATAACGAGGAGCCGGAGTGGCTGGACGTGCAGCCGGACGAGCGGTTTCTTCGCGAATTTCTGGTCAAGCCCTATGCGGATGCGGCAGAGGGCAAAAAATGCGCGGCTGTATTGACAAGAGAGAATATCGCGCATGCGGAATACAGCACGGTGAACGCAAGGCTGATGGAGATCGCGGCAAGCGACGGCGTGATCAAGCAGGCAACGCCCATTTGCGCGCGCGTGTCTGCCGAGAATACGGTGACGTTTTTAGCAGGCGGCGGCCTTTGCTTTGAGGGCTCTGCCTTGGCCGTGGAATCCGCGCTTTCCAGATATAAAAAGCTGACCGAGGACATCTCGCGCGGACAGGCGACCACGGAGGAGCTTAACAGCGAGATCGCAAAGGGAAAGGCCATCTCTCCCGATACGCTGGACGGAGCGGTTGACCGTATGCTGGACTTTGTGTTTACTGCCAAGCGTAAGCCCAATCTGTCCACGGTCAAGGTCGGTGAAGGCCTTGCACTGAAGGCCGCCGAGAGCGTGACCGTGCTTTTGAAGAATCAAGGCATCCTGCCCTTGAAAAAGGGCGTTAAGATCGGCATGATCGGAGATATCGGCCTTTGCGCGGATGATCCCGAAAAAGGCCTGATCCCCGAAATGCAAGCGTATTTTTCCAAGGCCGGCTTTGCGTGCGTTGGCGCTGCAAGAGGGTATGATCTTGAAACCGAAAGAAGCGAGGAGCTGGTCAAGGACGCTCTGGATCTTGCAAGAAAGAGCGACGTGGTGCTGCTGTTCTTGGGCGCACCCGAAAAAAAGCTCAAAAGAGCGCATAAATCCCTTCATCTGGCCATCCCCGCCAATCAGCAGGAGTTGCTTGACAGGTTGGGTGAGCTGCGTGAGCGGGTGGTTGCCGTGCTGCCGGCCGATCATGCAGAGGATCTCTGCATTCCTGAGCATTGTGCTGCTATCCTGCTTGCACCTACCAAGGTTGCGTGCGGCGCGCAGGCACTTTCCAAGATTCTGATGGGCATGTCCTGTCCCGGCGGACGCCTGGCAAACACGCTGTATTGCAATACCGAGCGCTGCTATGCCAAATATAAGACCTACCGTGAGCGCGACGGCTTGAGGGTGGGCGGCTTTATCGGATACCGTTACTATGATATTGCCGAGGATACCCCGCACTTTCCGTTCGGACACGGCCTTGGATATGCAAGGATCGCATACTCCTCCTTGGCCGTCAACGAGCGTACCGTTAAGGTAGAGTTGAAAAACCAAAGCAAGGTTCCTGCGATCGAGATCGTGCAGGTATACGTTGGAATTGAAGATTCTGCCGTGCTGCGTCCCCGAAAGGAGCTTGGCGGCTTTGCTCGCGTGGAGCTGAAGGCGGGAGAAAAGAGAGTTGTGGAGATCCCTTATCAGATCCCGGTCGTTTACGATGCGAAAAGTGAAAAATATGTCCGAGAAGCGGGCAGGTATACGGTGTACGTGGGTGCATCGGTCGCTGATATCCGTTTGCAGCAGAGCATTCCCGTGGGTGGGGAAGCCCTTGCTGCGGATCAGCGGACTCTGAGTGATTACGTTCATTCCCGAACCAATATATTTACGGACAACTATAAACTGGAGGCTAAGGTCAAAGCTATGAGAAAATCTGTGTTCAATTTCGTTGCCGGTGCATTTGCATTGGCGTTGGCGATTGCTTTAAAATTATTCTGCGTAACACAAGATCTGCAATATGCGTTTCTGGATTGGTTCACGGTTGCGCTGGCGGTTGCGGGCGTTGTGTTCTTTGTGGTGGAAGCCATTCGCAGAAACAGACTCCGCAACAAGGAGCAGGATGCAGTTGATGCCTTGAACGAGCAAGCCTTTGAAGAGGCCGAGCAGATCCCCGTGTATTCAGCGCAGGGAATGTTTGTTGAGGAATTTGATACGGCCGAAAGCACCGTGGAGAATGAGAATAACGATCAGGTAGAGGGTGTGGATTCCGAATACCTGCAATACATTGAAAAAGAGCAGACCTTCGAAAACGCAGCGGCTGAATTTGAGCTGTACGCTGCACAAAGAGGCTGCAAGTTCCGCACCGACGTGACCAAAAAGATCTTTGCCTCGCTGGCCTCCTCCCGCCTTGTTGTGACGGAGGGCATGAGCGATGCCGAGCTGATGACCTTTATGAAGCTGCTTTGCGGCTATTTCGAGAGTGATTTGTTTATCGATCACGTCAACGAGTCCTATGCCGAGAGCGACAGCGTGTTGTTCAAAACCGATGCGCAGGGATATAAGAGCAAGACCAATGTGCATCTGGCGCTGGATTCTGCCCGCAATGCCCGTCACGTCGTACACTTGGCAACCCTGACCGGTGTCAAATGCGGCAATCTGCCCGCATATTTTACCCCTTATCTCAATTACATCAAAAACCCGATCGCCAATAACCACGTCGTGGTGCTAAACGACCGTAACGTGGAGGCATCTTACTATATTCCGCAGAACGTATGGTTTATCCTGAACCTTGCAAAGGGCGAGAGAGCGGACAGACTTCCCGAATTCGTTTCCGAGGTGGCTACGGTCAATCACTTTGAATTTGATAAGTACGCCGTAGCCGAGCAGCCGGATGCGGTGCGTAAGTTCAGCTACTATCAGATGGATTATCTGACAGAAAGAGCTGCAAACAGACTGTTTGTGGACGAGGATGCATGGAAAAAGATCGACCGCCTGGAGGAATACGTGGCATCCTATACGCCCTTCCACATCGGCAATAAGCTTTGGCTGTGTCTGGAGAGATTTGCATACGTATATCTGGCCTGCGGCGGTGACAAGGTCATGTCCGTGGACGAGGCAGTTGCTGCCAAGCTGATGGTACCCATTCTTTCCAAGCTGGACGGCAAGCTCAAGGCAGATGACCGCAGCCTTGGCGAAATGGTGGAAACCATTCTGGGCGAGGATCGCGCAGAGGCGTGCAAACGTATCATTCAGGCATGCACGGACCGCAAAGCATAAATGCAATCTAAGGAGATTATGATGTTATATAACGTTCCATTATCTGCAGGAATCGCGTTGGGGCAAAATGTTCTGGCAAACAGAATGTCGTTGATCGATATTCTCACCTCAGCGCCTGCAATCATTGTTTATTTTGTCGCGGTATTGGTCATTGTCGCCATTCTTGTCGTCACTATGCTGTTTCGTGATTCCAAGGATGAAAAGGTACAGGTCAAGGTGCTGGCCGATCCCTCGGCTGTATCCAAAAAGGACGCAAAGAAGCCGGAGGACGAGCATGCCGAGCGATTTTGCATGCTCAGCCAGATCGACCGCAACAGCACAAGCTACGGTCATACGACCTATGAAAAGCGCGTGACGCTGGAGAGCTTTTGCGATGATTTCCGCAACTATGCGGCAAGCAAGCTCAGACTGTATTACGATATAGAAGATATCAGACGCTTTGTAGCA
>JAZUSJ010000267.1:0-16281 GCA_045606685.1 Eubacteriales bacterium | reverse complement strand
TTTCATTTATCTCCGCTATTTCCGCAGCCCCATCGGGCTATTTTTTTTAATTCTCGGACGTTTCCTCGTCCTTCTTGCCACCCAGACGCGCCTTAAGTCGGATCGTAGCCATGTCGTTCTGTGAGCCAAGGAGTTGCTACTCCAATTTGTCTTCCTAAGACCGCTTGGCCTCCGACTTTTTCATTTATCTCCGCTATTTCCGCAGCCCCATCGGGCTATTTTTTTTAATTCTCGGACGTTTCCTCGTCCTTCTTGCCACCCAGACGCGCCTTGGTCTCCTCGACGGTTTCGCCTTCCTTGGTAAACAGGATCTCAACAGCCTTGTCGCTGACCTTGCCAAAGCCCTCAACAACACTCTCTTCAATCTTCTTGTAGCCGCCCACGACGCCCTTTTCGATCTTCTTGTAACCGTCCACAACGCCGTCCTTTATCTTTTCGTTGGTATCTGCAATTTTAGACATGATGTAAAATCTCCTTTTCCTTTCGTTTTGTTATGAGCATATGATACAGCTCCGATGTTTGGAAAAGTTTTAGGAGATATTTTCGTTTTGTTAATTCACAGAATAAAATATGAAACAAAAAAGACTTGGCAGAGCGGCTTTTCCGCATTTTTGCTTTGTGCTTCGTAGGGAAAAAAACGGGACTGCTCCGTGCGGAGCAGTCCCATGGGGGCATGCTTTTATCAATCCTTTTTCTTTTTGAGAACGAATGCTGCGGCTGCTGCCATAGCGATTGCTGCGCCTGCTGCTGCAAACGCCTTGCAGCCCTTCTTTTCCTCATCGGGCTCGGTTTCGCTGCCCTGGGAGGGAGCCTGAGTGGTACCCTCGGAGAGGCCGGGAGCGGCGGTTTCGGTATCGGTGGATTCGGTTTCCTCACCGCTTGCCTTGCCGCTGACGTAGCTGAACTTGAATCTTGCACCGGGAGCAACGTCTCCGGATACGTAGAAGTCCATGATATCGCCCGAGAACTTTTCGTAGTCGCCCTCGTCGTGTACGTTGTCGGTCCAGGAGAAGTTGATGGTATAGGTGTCACCCGAAAGGCCGAGATCGCTCTTTGCAACCTTGACGGTCATGTATCTGCCGTCTACGGTGTAGGCGCAATCCGCAACCTTGGTGGACTCATAGCCGTTGCCCGAGAACTTTTCAAGCACGACCGTGTCAGCCGATGCGGCGGACTTGTTGATCACGTATTCAAAGGTTTCCCAGCCCTGGTTGCCCTGATCGGTGTCCAGATAGAGCGTCATCCACAGCTTGTCGGTGTAGGGGGTGATGTCGGCTGCGCACTCTACGTTGAAGTAAACGTACTCGTCGTCGCGTGCAACCTGCGCACCGATGATGTCGTTACGGCCGGAGGTTTCGGTGTAATAGAGATCGCCGTAGCCCTTGGAATCTCTGTGCTCGGTATTACCGATGTAAGCACCGAAGTAAGGCTCAACCGCCTTCCACTGCTCCTGTCCTGCGCTAAGATCGATGGTGGTCTTTGCGCTGGGTGTGGGGATGGGGTTGGCGCCCTTGTACCGACGGACGAAGTTGACCAGCTGATAGTAGTAGTGGTCCTTCAGATCGCCCTTGGTGGGCTCGATGTCACGGGAGAATTCATCGTTGAACTGATCGGGGAATGCGTTGGGTGTGGCTGCAGGGCCGCTTTCGGGCCAGGATTCGTATCTGCCCACGCGGAACTCGTTCCAACCGGTGACGAATACGACGCTGGGATCGACCTCGAGCGCGTAATTCCACTGCTCAGCGAAGTTGTAGCCCCACTTGGAGGCCTCAGCGCCTTCCTTTTCAAAGCGATCGGGATAGGTGGAGGTGTAGGAGCGGCCTGCGATGTTGTCACCGCTCATGGCAGCCAGCTCGTGCAGCTCGTAGTTGTGGTTCATAGCGATACCGACCGTGATCTGCTCTACGATTTCGTTGGACTTATCCTTGCTGGATGCATAGTACTTTGCCTGCGGATACATGGAGAGCCAGCCCCAGGTTCTGTAATCGGTGTGGTCTACTAAGTAGCCGGGCTGACCTGCACGGAAGGTGAAGAAGCCCGAAATTTCTTTTTCCACGGGGGATTTGTTGGGGTTAAAGGATGCGGGGATGGCCATGAGCATGGGCTTACCGTCAAAGTAGTACCAAAGGTTCTGGTACTTGCCGGTGCGATAGATATCCTGATAGATAGAGGAGACCTGCATGTTGGTGTAGGACTGATCCCAGAAGGGGAGCAGGAAGGAGAGCTTGGGAGTTTCCATACCGTCGGTCATGGCGTCGTCCCATTCCTTGAGCAGTGCGTTATAGGCTGCGTACCAGGTGTGGTCGCCGTTGGTGTTGTCGGTAAAGATGACGTCCACGCCCGCGTTGGTCAGCAGCCCTGCCTGCTTGCGCAGTACCCAGGGGTCCTCGCCGCTGTAGAAGCCGTAGATGGATTCGTTCCACCAGTAGGTGGATGTGCCCTGCCATACCTCGTGGTTATAATCTCTCATAGCCTCGGGGTATTTTTCGCTGTATTCCTGCAGGTTGACCGGCTCGTCGGTAAGGAAGCCGCCCGTGTGCCAGGTCCAATAGAACATAGCGACTGTTTTGTTGTCACGCAGGGGGCCAACGTCCTCATAGGTCAAAGAGGTTCTGCCAAGACCGTCGGTGAATACCCAGGTGTCGGGTTGAACGGGATGGGTGTAGATCAGACTGTCAGAGGGAATGACGTATTCGGGAGGCGGGGTATGGTTGCCGTCGATGGCATCCTGCGGATCGTCGCACTGCGAGAAAAAGTCACCGCCGGCTGCTTCTTCGGCAAAGATGACCTGCATATCGGGGTACGCCACGACACCGAGTGCGGGGAAGCCGTCCTTGTATACGTTGCCCTCAAAGCCGGAAACCTCGGAGAAGGTATAGATTGCCGGAGGCTTGCTGGGGTTGTGGACTAAGAACAGGTACTCTCCTGCGGGCAGCTTTTTAAAGGAAATGCCCTGCATGGAGTTGTCGATCAGCACGATACGCTGGGTCACAACGGGGTCAACTGCCACGGTTTCAGAGTACGTGCCCTTCCATTCGTAGACCGAAATATCCGCCTCCATATCGGTTGCAGTATAGGTTGCCAGATCGAACTCCACGCCGTTGAAGGGCGCGTTGACGATCATTTGCATACCGATCGAAACGGTCACGTTGCTGGGGGTCTTGGCGTTGGTTTTCGTATAGGGAGTCTTTGCAATGTGCGCGTCGGCAGAGGCCACGCAGGTGCCGAAGGGCTCTTCGGGCACGTTGTCGTTTTCAAAGTTGAAATGCAATTCGGGTTCTCCTCTCTGTTCCACACCGTTGAGATACAAAAAGCCCTTGGAATTCGTGGGATTCTGGTTGGTCCATACGCCAACCTGTCCCTTGGGCTCGGAAATGTGGAAGAGGTACTCGCCTGCGGGCTGGGCTTCAAATCTGACCCAGTTGGTGGCGTTGTCCTTCAGGGGAGCAAAGCGCTCGGTGACGATGGGCTCGCTTGCAACCGTGGTTGCGTAGTCACCCAGCCACTTGTACATGGAGATGGTTGCCTCGGAGTCGGTCTTGTTGTAGGTGGGCATGCAATAGCCAAAGCCGTCAAACGAGCCGTTGACGATTGCTCGGTAGGAGTAGGTTTTTCCAACCGCTACCGCGCCTCTTGTGCCTGTGCCGTTTTGTACGCTGATGCTTCTGGGAACTGCCGCTGCAAGCACGGAAAACGTGCCGGCCAGCATGCAAAGGCAAAGAACCCAAATCAGCAGCTTTGCGAGTTTGTTTTGCTTCATGTTTGTTCTCCTTTCGTTAAGGGGATGGATTTTGCAAAGATTACAATAAAATTATATCATGGGAAGGATTTTTTTGTCAATGTTGAAAATGCCAATATGGGAGTGGTGTTTTTGTGCAAAAAAGCAAGAGGGGCGCGAAGATGGGGAATGGTTTGAGCAGCCCCGAAAAAGGCTGCTCAAACTCCGTATTTGATTTTGATCCTTTGCAGCTTGTCCCCGATCGGCTTTGCGCAGATCCACAAAAACAGCAGATTGGAAAGTGCGTAAAGCGCGGTGTGCGGAAGTGCCGTCAGCATGGCGGCAAGGTAGGCATGCGGCTCAACGCTGCCCGTTGCCCAAAGCACGCTCCATACGTCCATGACTGCGGAGTAGGCAACGCCTGCGAAAAGTCCGTACAAAAACAGCCAAACGCGTCTTTGTTGCAGCGGCTTGGAAAGAAGCCCCGCGAAAAGACCGATCAAGCCCCAGGCCAGCATCTGAAAGGGTGTCCAGGGGCCTTGCCCGAAGATGAAATTGGACAGAAGCGCGGACAACGATCCCGCATAAAAGCCTGCCTGCGGGCCAAGATAGATGGCGCAAAGCACAATGAGTGCCGTGACCGGCTTGAAAAAGGGAATGATCCTGCCCACGATGCAAAGCGCGATGATGACGGACACAAGCACGGTGCGGCGTGTGCCGATCTTTTTTTGCTCAAAGCCCGCCACAAGCAGCAAAAGCGACAGGATGGCCACGGCAAGCGAGACAAACAAATGCGCCCGTGCGTCAAGCAACACGGCTCCGATGATCACCACGCAGGGAATGAGCAGAGCGGGAATGAGGATGGAAAGGATCTGCCGCAGGCGCGGATTTTTGACGTACATCATACCTGACCTCCGCGGCAAAGTGCAACGACGTCCTCTGCTGTGACGGCATTGTCCAAATAGCCGCGCGTCATGCGACGGGCAGCGGTGGTGTAAAAGTTGTTTTCTGCGAAAAAGGCACGCGGCAGGCCATCGGATACCGCAGCACCGCGGAAGAAGAGCACACAGCGGTCGGCACAAAGCGCGGCGAATTCCACGTCGTGCGTTACGATCAGAATGCTGACGCCCTCTGCGCGCAGCGCACGCAAAATGTCCAGTAAGATCGCCTTTTTCTCGGCATCCAGCCCCTTGGTCGGCTCGTCCATGAGCAAAATGCGCGGCTTTGTGGCAAGCACCTTGGCAAGGGCCAGGAGCTGCTGCTCACCGCCCGAGAGGTCGTAGGGGTGGGTGTCAAGCAGGGGGGAGAGGTCAAAGGGCAGAGAGGCAACGTCCACCTTGGCATCGGCCAGCTCCTCGCGCACCGTATTGCACAAAAATACGGTTTGCACGTCCTGCGGCAAAAGCGACAGGCAGCTGCGGTACAGGGATTGGTTTTTATATTCCCTGAGCTTTTTGCCAAAGACCGAAACGCTGCCCGCGTAGGGCTTGTATACACCCGAGGCGATGCCCAGCATGGTGGATTTGCCAGAGCCGTTTCCGCCCAGCACGCAAAGCGTTTCTCCCTCGTAAAGCGTCAGCGAAAGGTTGCGCAGCACGTCGGGGGCTTGGCGGTCGTAACGATAATGTACGCTTTTCAGCTCCAAGGCCTTCTCGGCTTTTGGTACGGGTACGTTTTCGGGCAAGGAACGGGTGCTGAAGGTGTGCTTTGCGATCATTTCGCGCCCTTGCTTGACGGACAGGGGATAGGAAAAATCCCCGATCGCACAGGCTACGCGCGTAGCCGTGGGCATGGAGGCAAGCAGCAAGGGGTGCTGTGCTATGTGCGGCATGAGCGTGCGAGGCTGATCCGCACCGAGCAGCTTGCCGTCCTTGAGCGCGATCAGCTTGTCGCACATGGGAACAAGCTCCTCGAGGCGATGCTCGGCGATCAGCACGGTCAGCGAAAAATCGCGGTTGAGCTTTTTGAGTGTATGAATGAATTCGGCAGCGGCAATGGGATCCAGCTGTGAGGTAGGCTCGTCCAGAATCAGCAGATCGGGGTGCATGACCATGACCGATGCCAGATTCAAAAGCTGCTTCTGACCGCCCGAAAGTGCGCTGATCGGCATATCGTACCAAGCCTCAATGCCAAGGTAGCAAGCCATTTCCGCCACCCGACGGGCAATTTCGCTTTGCGAAAGCCCCAGATTTTCAAGGCCGAAGGCAAGCTCGTGCCACACCTTGTCGCAAACGATCTGCTGATCGGGCTGCTGACAAACAAAGCCAATGCGCACAGCTGCCTCTTTTTCGGAAAGAAGCTCTGTGGGCGTGCCTGCAAACAGAATATGCCCCGATAGCGTGCCGTTTGGCGCGATCTCGCGTTTGCAAAGGCGCAGGAGTGTGGATTTTCCGCTACCCGTTGCACCGCAAAGCACGCAGAATTCGCCCTCGCGGATTGAAAGGGTAAGCTTGTCAAGAACACGGCGCGTGCTTTGTGGGTATGAAAAGGTCAGATCCTTGATCTCAAGTATTTCCATTTGACCGTGTCCTCCGTTTCTATGAGTATGGGTAAGGCAACGAGTGCGCCAAAGCACAGGTAGCAAAGGTAAGAGAGTGCGCCTGCGTGCTGCAGGTGCAGCGTGGGGTAAAAGGTAAACGTCACGGCACCGAGCGCAAAGGGGATGAGCGTTCCTGCACAAAGCATAAGCGTCAGGCACAGCACAAGGCCGTCGCGCAAGGTAAAGGAAAAGAGGGAAAAGTGCGTGCGTCTGCCCGTGCCGTATCCGCGTGCGGCCATGCTGCCTGCGGTGACAATGCCGTTTTCCAGCGCCCAGGAGAGCAGGATGGAGAAGATGCGCAGGCCTCCGCGGGCGCGGTCAATGATATTGTCGTCTTTATAAAGCCCCAGAGAAATCTGCGTTTGCCTGATCTTTTTTGCCTGATCCGAGAAAAGCGATACGTAACGCAGCCCCATGGAAAGGATCAGGGAAAGGCGTGGGGAAAGAGATCCGAACAGGTAAAGGAGCTTGTCGCTTTGCATGACGGCGCGAAAGGATAAGAACCAATACAGCACCGCCAGTATGGTAGCGGCCGAGGTCACGCCCCACAGGATGGATTCGGCCGTGATGGGCGCGTCGCCCACCACCAAAAGCACGGTGGCACCGTTGTGCGAAAGCAGGGGATTGATCAGTGCGGTAAGCAAAAAGAGTCCCAAAAAGTACAGGTGCGTGCGCGGATTTTTTGCGTCGCGCCGCAAGATGCAAAGCAGGAAGGCTCCCAAAAGCGCGATACCGAGCAAAACGGGATGCATGCAGAACATGGCAATGCCCGCCACCGCTAAAAAATAAACGGCTACGGTGATGGGATTGTAGGTGTCCAAGGCCTTCATAGCCGTTCTCCTTTCGAAAAATTATTGTTTGATAAAGTCATGAAAGCATGATGGTTCGGATGCCTGTTCGGGTATAATTCGGCGGGGTAAGGCTTTGGGTAACATCGCGCCTGCAGTCTATACCCGAGCGGCATTAAAATTTGACATTTGTGGTTTGAAAAATGAAGTAAGGTGTTGCAGTGCTTTTCATTTCCCCACGGTCAGGGTGTATTCAAACACGATCTCGTCCCCGTCGGACAGGGTGTAGGCACCGCAGCCTACCGAGGGGGAGGTGCCGTTTACGGAGTATGTCCAGCCCGAAAGCGCTCCGTGCTGCTGCTCGTACAGGTACTCGATGCCGCGCACGTAGGCGGCATCCCCCGCGCCCGACGCGTCCACGTGCAGGCGGTGCGTGCGTGCAGCCTGGATCAGGATATCGTACGCGCTCTCGCCACGGGTGATGTCTACGGTTTGCGTAGCAAGGATCACTCCGTCGTCGGGCAGGTGATCGATCTCTTCAAGTCCGGGAACGGCATCGCAGCGAATGGTCAGCGTCACCGAACCGATCACGTCTTGCTTGGTCGGCACTTCTTCGTTGTAGTAATCGTCGGGCAGTTTGATATCGGTCAACAGCACCGCTGCAAGCAGTACGGCTGTTGCGATCCCAACTGCCAGAAAATTCTTGTAGTGCCGTTTTTTTAAGATCAGAAGCAGGATGCAGACAGCACCGCCGAGAGCGGTGATGATCAGGCAAGCCACGGGCTTATAGGTAAGCGGCTTATGGTCGCCCTTTTCTTGCTTGTCGGGCAAGGTCGCGGATTCGGATTCGTTTTCCGCGCTCTGCACTTGGTCGGGGCGTGCGTGATCCAGCGAGTATATGGGGGATTTGCCGTCCGTAAATCGCAGGTATGCCGTAGCGGCACAAAGCACCTGCGCGGTGGCGGACGCGCTGTATGCACCGTTTGCCCCGTGGCAGTAGCTGCCGTCGGGCAACGCAAAGGCGGCAATCGCGTCAAAGGCGCTGTTGCCGTTTTTGATAAATCTTGTATCGGTCAATGGATCGATCCCGAGCGCGCAAAGCGCCATGATGACCTGTGCGGCGCTCTCGGGGTTGGATAAGCCGTAGCTGACAAAGCCGCCGTCGGCTTGCTGGCGCGTGCAAAGCAGAGAAAGCGCGGCATCCACAGCGGACTTGACCTTTGCATTCTGCCCGTAATGGGGGGCGAGTGCTTGCAGTACCATGGCGGTCACGTCCACGTCCGAGGCTGTGCCGCTGATCGCCCAGCCGCCGTCCGATTTTTGCATGGAAAGGATTTGGTCAATGATCTCTCCCTCCGAAAGCGGTGTTTGGTAGCCGTTATTGGCCAGATGCAGGCCGTACGCGTAGCTCATGATGCCCAAAGTGCCGATCGCCGTATCGGCAATTTCGGAAATATAGGCATCCGTGCTGCCGATGGCGGCCAGGCACAGCGCGTACTTTTGCTTGGTGGTGGCAGAGGGGACGGTGTTTTTGTCAAGATAGTCGAGCAGGGCTTGCTCGTAGGCGGAAAAGTCATAGTCGTTGCCGCTTTGCGCAAGGCAAAGGATAAACCATTCCGCGCCCGTGCCCGCTTGCGCGCAAAGCGTGGAGTCCAGCCACTCCTGCGTGGTATGACCGTCCTGTGCAAAGCTCAGGATGCTGTCATACATATCTTGTGCGGGATTGGGAGGACTCTCGGCACTTGCCGTAAGACTTCCCGCACAAAGCACAAGGCTTGCAAGACATGCAAGGCATGCAAGGCAGACGGCAAGTGCCAAAAGTCTTGTTTTCATGCCTCAGCTCTCCTTGCGTCCGGTCTTGGTGCAGATGGCGCAAATGACAAAGCCGGAAAGTGTTACCAATCCTATTGCACTGCCCACCACGGCCTTGCAGCCGCCCTTCTCGGGGCTTGTGACTGTAACCGCGCATGCGGGCGGCACGATGGTTGCATTGCTGTATTCAGCGCTGACGACGTGCGAGCCTGCCTCTTGGAGCGAAAAGGTCACCTTGCCCTGCGCGTCGGTCACGTACGTTGTTTTTTCACCGTCCAAGGTCAGCGTCGCGCCCTCTATTGGGTAAGAGATGGGATTCCAGTTTTCGTCGTAGCCTGCTGCCATGAGCGTCAGCGTGATCTCGTCGCCCGGATCGACTGTGCGGACCTCTCGGTCAAAATACGTGTAAAGGTCACTCCAATCGGCGCTTGCGTACACGAATGCGGCAACCGAGTCGCCCTGATCGATCGGATCGGAGAGACTTTGACAGGGCTTGTTGTTATGATAATAGCCGAACATGCCGCTCTCGTCGCCCCACAGCTTGCTCATGCTCAGGCCATAGTCGCTCTGATAAGAGGCATATCCTGCGTCAGCACCGCCCGGGTACATTTGCTTGTGCAGAGCGATGAGTGCGTCGTTGACCGTGGTTTGTCCGTCATTGTCAAGGTCCTGCAGCTCGATGCAGACCTGCGCGGCCACCAGCTCACCCTTGACCGCAACCGTGACGAAGGCATAGGGAACGGGCTGCTCAGCCGAAGCCCCGATGGCAAGCAGAGAGAGCAGGAGTGCGAGTGCTGTAAAGAGTGTGATGACTTTTTTCATGGGGAGTTCTCCTTTTCTTGATTGATATTCTTGTCCTGCACGGACGCTTCATCCCGTGCAGACGCGCGTTTGGCCAGCTTTGCCTCGGTACGTAATCTTTTGGAACGGATGTGCTTTTGCTTGTTTTTCTCGGCGCGGCCATCGTCACGGGGCGCTTTGATGCCTGCGGCCTCCAGCGCACGCGGCCAAGGGCCTAAGAATGCCTTGATGGCCACCACCTCGCGCTCGGAAAAATCCGATCGCTTGGGAAAACGCGCACCGCCAATCTCTGCGTGCTTGCGCACGAGCAGATCCATGCAGTCTTGCTTTGTCAGCCTTTCGCTCATGACGACCTCCTTCTTGTTGCAACCTTGCTCCGCCCCGCAAGATCCTTCGTGGCGCATCTCGGTCTGTCATTCTTGAGCGAAGCGAAGAATCTTGACCGAGATGCTTGCTCGAGGATGACAGCGGGGCGGCTGCGGTGGCTTGCGTATGGATGAAACCCCTGTTGATGAACAGGTGAAAAACAAAAAACGCTCTTTTACCTCTGTAAGGCAAAAAAGCGCAGCAATCCCGTCCGCGCATGGGTACACTTACCCCTTTGCACGAACGAATCATTGGCTACACTTTTCATATCCAAAAGTAATTTCCTTGGCGCGGCGGCGGGTATTCCGACTTTGACGGTAATGATGGTTGCGACGGATTTTCACCGAACTTCCCCCTGATCCGAAAAACGCATTTCGGAGCCTGACCGCGAACGGTATTCAGTTGCTTTCATTGTAGCACGCTTTTGCGAGATTGTCAATAGAGCGGTGATTTTTTTGTTGCAACGTCTTGCAAAGCGCACGGTTTTCCTGTATAATGAAAGAAAAAGGCAAACGGAGGGAACAAAAGATGATATACAAGAATTTAAACGGCGTGGCGCTCAGCACACTCGGCATGGGCTGCATGAGATTGCCGCAAAAATCCGAGAGCGGTGCGGATATTGACGAGGCAGCTCTTGGTGAGATGGTGGATCTTGCCATTTCCAAGGGCGTCAACTACTTTGATACCGCATGGGTGTACCACCAGGGCAAGAGCGAGGAATTTATCGGCCGCGCACTGGCAAAGTACCCAAGAGAGAGCTTTTATGTAGCCACCAAATTCCCCGGCTTCTCGGTTGACTTCTGGGGACGCGGCAAAGAGATCTTTGAAGAGCAGCTGCGCCGCCTTGGCATGGATTATATTGACTATTATCTGATCCATAACGTGTCCGAGGGCAATATCGACGCGTATCTGAACACCGAAAAGTACGGTGATGTGGAGTATATGATCTCCGAAAAAAAGGCGGGGCGCATCAAGCATCTGGGCTTTTCCACGCACGGCACGCTGGCTACCATGAAGAGATTTTTGGATAAGTATGCCTGCGAGATGGAATTTTGCCAGATCCAGCTCAACTATCTGGATTATAAGCTGCAGAGCGCAAAGGAAAAGATCGAGCTGATCCGCTCCTACGGCCTTGGCGTTTGGGTAATGGAGCCTGTGCGCGGCGGCAGATTGGCTTCTCTTGAGCCCGAGTATGCCGCAAAGCTGGAAAAGCTGCGTCCCGGTGTCAGCGCACCCGAGTGGGCGTTCCGCTTCTTGCAGTCGCTGCCCGACGTGATCGTCACGCTGTCGGGTATGTCCAATATGCAGCAGCTGGCTGAGAATCTGGAAACCTTTTCGGATGAAAAGCCGCTGAACGAGGCAGAGTGGCAGGCACTCATGGAGATCGCGGACGATATGATCGCCAAAAAGACGCTGCCTTGCACCGAATGCCGCTACTGCACGCCGTATTGCGCACAGGGGTTGAATATTCCACAAATGATTAAGTTTTATAATGCGCAGATGTATCCCGAGAACGCAGGCAAGGTCAGAGCAGAGGTTGCAGCCCTGCCCGAGGAGCAAAAGCCCACGGCCTGCATCGGCTGTCAGGCCTGTGAGTCTGTCTGCCCGCAGAACATTAAGATCTCCGAGATGATGACTGAGCTTGCAAAGCGCACGTGCTGACGTTTGCCGAGTCATTCCCACAAATCTTGCCTGTCAGGGCAGAAAGAGGAAGAGATATGAGCCTTTCTTTCCATATATATAATATTCGCGGAAACGTGCCGCAGGGGTGCAATCCGTTGCCGAAATTCAGAGCCGAAAGGGCAGAGCCCGCACGTACCGACGGGGAGTTTCCTCAGTCGCTCCTGGAGCATCTCGGATGCATGACAAAGGTGCTGCCTTACCTGACGCAGGACCGGTACGACCGCAGCAGAGGTGAGCTTCAGCTGCCCTCTTACGTGCTGGAGAACGAATATCTGCAAGCGCGCTTTCTGCCCTCGCTTGGCGGCAGATTGCATTCGCTGTATGATAAAATCGCAAAAAAGGAGCTGCTTTTTGCCAATCCCGTCATCCAGCCCGGAAACTTAGCTATCCGTAACGCATGGCTGTCGGGCGGCATAGAGTGGAACGTGGGCAATTTCGGCCACACCTACACCACCTGCGACAACGTGTACGCTGCCGCGCTTACCGACGGTGAGGGCAATGATTTTCTGCGCATTTACGAGTTTGAGCGCAACAAAAGCATTTTCTGGCAGGTCGATTTTCACCTTCCGGCGGGTTCAAAGCAGCTGTATTCGCACGTCAAGCTGATCAATCCCTTTGATCGCGATACCACCACCTACTGGTGGAGCAATATTGCGGTGCGTGCCGAGCGCCGTGTGCGCGTGCTGGCAAGCCACAAGGATGTGATCTCGTTTGTCGGCGGTGCTTGCCGCTTTGAGCGGCTGCCAAATCTGGACGCCATGGGCGGTATCGACGCCACTTACCCCGAAAATGCCGATCGCGCGTACGATTATTTCATTCAGTGCGAGGACAAGGATGCCTCGACCTGGGAGGCTGCGGCCTATGAGGACGGCTCGGTCTTTTACGAGCGCAGTACCGCACCGCTGCTTTATAAAAAGCTGTTTGCGTGGGGCGAGCATGCTGCAGGCAAGCATTGGCAGGAGTATTTGTCGGACGGTAAGGGAACCGGCTACTACGTCGAAATGCAGGCGGGCATTGCACCCTCGCAGCTGCACGATAAGCCCATGCCTGCAGGCTGCGTGTATGAATGGACGCAGTGCTACGGCGGCATGATGCTGGACGGCACGAAAATGCTGGACGTGGACTACGATGACGCGGTTGCGTACTTCGGGGCGGCCATTGACGCGACCGTCAGTGCGGAGAATATCCGCAATATTGACCAAAAGATGTGCGAGCTTGCGCTTTTGCCCGTGACGGAAGACAAAATCGGCCACTTTGGCTCGGGCTTCGGGGCAGTTGAAATCGAGAGAATGGCGCGCGACGGTGACGGTGTTGCCCCTGTGTCCATGTGCTTTCCGCAGTCCGCAATAGGAGAGGTCGAGCGTCCATGGCTGACGCTTTTGCAAACGGGCAGCCTGCCCAAGCAGGATCCTGCTGCGTTGCCAAGGTCGTATATGGTCAGTCCGAAGTGGCTCTCCCGACTGCAAAATGCGCCAAAGACGTGGAACAATCTGCTGCATCTGGGCGTAGCAGCCTACGAATGCCACAATACCGAGGTCATCGTGACCAGATCCTACGATCAAGCGGAGCGGGAAAGCGCTGTTCGGACGGCCCGGGAGGCCTGGCTGGCATCTGCCGGGCTTGCCCCCAACTGCTGGGCGCTGCGCAATCTGGCTGTGTCGGAGCGCGAGGCGGGGAATGATGCGGCGGCACAGGCGTATTATGACAGAGCCGTTGCCTGTCCCGGTGCGTTTGCCGACGTGGCTCTGGCAAGTGAGTATTTGCAGTATCTGAATGCGTGCGGCCTTTATGCCAAGGCGTGGGAGCTGTACGACTCGCTGCCGCAGAATTGCAAGTCGGACGACCGCATTTCGATCACGGCGGCCGTAGCCGCACTCAAGTTGCGCAAGATTGACTATCTGGAAGCGTTTTTCAAGGCCGAGCATCACGCCATCAGCGAGGGCGAGACTACGCTGACCGATCTGTGGTTCGGGCTTTGCGCTTTGCGTCTTGCAGCCGAGAGAGGGATCTGCGATCCGACCGAGCAGGAGCTGCGCGCGCTTGCGGACGAGGCGTGGGATCTCTGTCCTCCCGACGAGTCGATCGATTTCCGCATGTCGCTGGACAGAAAGAACAAGTACAGAGTGTAAATGCAAGTTTGCAAGCCCCTTCTTTCATGGGCAAATCGCGGATTTATCGATAAACATTAAAGAGAGGCGCGCAATTTGAAAAAATATTCTGTAAAATTGTGAATATTTTTCGTTTTTCGGCAATAAAGTCATTGACAAATGAATTTTTATATGTTACAATATTCCCGTTCATATGATCACGCAGTATGCTTTTTTATATTGAATGTAGGGTTTTTCTGAGGGATTCCACATTCAATATAAAAGAAACTCTGCGGATTTAAGATGAAACAATAAACAAATTTCATAAATGGAGGACTTATTTATGAACAGAAATTTCAGATCCGTTCTTACGATGGCTGTATGTCTGGTTCTGGTCGCTCTGATGATCGCAAGCTGCGGTTCCAAGAATGAACCCCCTGTAGTTGAGCAGGTTAAGCTGAAGCAGGCAGAGTACAACACCACCACCAGCGTAATGCCCAGTAACTGGAACGAGCTGACCTACGCTGACAACAATGATACTCAGATCATGAGCTACATTGGCTCCTCTTTCTTCGACTATGACTATAAGTTCGAGAATGATGAGAAGTACAACGCAGACGGCTCCATCAACAAGGACGCTATCGTTCCCGGTGCTTACACCACCTACTACTCCGCAGCTACCAAGCTGGAAGACGTAACCTCTACCGTTGACGCTAAGTGGGGCTACACTGACGCGCAGAAGGAAGAGGGCGGCTACGCATGGAAGATCACCCTGCGTACTGACCTGAAGTGGGATGATGGCACTGCTATCACCGCTGAAGACTTCGAGTGGACCATGCAGCAAGTTCTGGACCCCAAGTTCATGAACTTCCGCGCAAACACCTACTATGACACCCTCAGAATCAAGAACGCTAAGGAATACTTCTTCTCCGGCGCTCCCATCTACGCTCCCATCGTTCCCGCATACGGCGAGGGCGAAACCCCTGACTACTCCTTCAATATCGACGGCGCAGAGGTTTATCTGAACGTTACCACCACCGGTATGACTCTTGCCGGCTACTCCCTGACCGACCTGATCACCAACTACGTTGGTTCCGATGAGGCTATTGCAGCTCTGAAGGTTATCGCTGATGCAGCTAACGAGTATGGCTACACTCTGATCACCGCTGAGAACATGGAAGCTGCTAAGGAACTGGTTGGCTACGCTCTTGCTCCCTTCGGTATGGACTGGAGCACCATGGATGAGGCTACTCAGACCGAGCTGTTCAAGGAAACCCTGTTCTACATCTCCGGCTACGGTGATGAAGTTGCTTGGGATACCGTAGGCGTATACGCTATTCCCGAGGAAAACGCTATCGTTGTCTGCATGGACATCAACTTTGAATTCCTGAGAGAAGACGGCAGCCTGTCCGTATGGGCTCCCTACTACTTCTCCAGCCTGCCTCTGGTACACAAGGCAAAGTATGACGCTGCAAGAGTTGAGCCCGCTGAAGGCGCAACCCTGTGGACTTCCAAGTACAACTCCTCTCTCGAGACCACCGCTTCTTGGGGCCCCTACAAGCTCGTTGAGTTTGAGGCTGGTTCTCACTACAGACTGGAAAAGAACGAGAACTGGTACGGTTGGAACATGGAACAGTACAAGAACCAGTACAACATTACCGCTATCAACTGCCGTAAGGTTGCTGAATTCGACACCAAGTGGATGGGCTTCCTGAACGGTACTTACAACGACGCTTCTCTGCAGTCTGAGAACGTTGAAGAATACCTCGACTCCAAGTACGTTTACTTCACCTCTACCTCCACCGGTACCTTCGGTATGCAGCTGTACTCCAACCTGGATGTTCTGAAGAACAGCCAGAACAACAACGGTATTCTTGCTATCCAGGAATTCCGTCACGCATTCAACCTCGCTCTGAACAGAAGTGACGTTGTTGAAAAGATCTGGCCCGGTTCTTCCGTTCCTTGCTTCGGTCTGATCAACGTTGCTTACTACTATGACATTGAGAACTCTCCTGAGCTGGAAGACGGTGGTCAGTATCGTAACACCACCATCGCTAAGGAAGGTATCCTCCGCGCTTACGGCTTCGAGCAGGCTGCTGACGGCACCTGGTCCAGCGGTTCTCTGACCGGTCTGTCCACCGATGACGCTTACGACGCACTGACCGGTTACAACCCCACTCTCGCTAAGGAAAAGATGCAGGCTGCTATCGATATCCTGCTTGCTGATCCCGAGAAGTATGGCTACGATTCTTCCGAGAACATCACTCTCGTTTACGGTTCTTCCTCTGATACCGATAAGCAGAGATTCAGAGCTGAGTACCTCCAGGGCATCCTCGATGACCTGACCAAGGGCACTCAGCTCCAGGACAAGATCGACGTTGTATTCGACGCTTCCGCTGGTGCACAGTGGGCAGAAGCATTCCGTTCCGGTGCAACTCAGATCGGTTTCGGTTACGGCTTCTCCGGTAACGCATTCAACCCCTTCGA
>JAZUSJ010000266.1:0-10523 GCA_045606685.1 Eubacteriales bacterium | reverse complement strand
ATCCAAGGGAGACTTGGAGCCGCCGCACTTGAGGAAGTCAAGATACTGGCCAATGTATGCATCCCCCTCGGTTTCGATGCGGCGCACGATGCTGGAGGCTGCGGAGATGCAGGTTGCGTACTTGTATACGTAGAAGTTGGTGTAGAAGTGGGGAATTCTCATCCACTCGTTCGCGATCTCCTTGTCACACACCACATCAGGGCCAAAGTACTTGCAAACGATATCGTAATACATCTTGCAAAGCACGTCCTTGGTCAGCGTAGCACCACCTTCGACCATGGCGTGTGCGTCACGCTCAAATTCTGCAAACATGGTCTGTCTGTAAAGCGTACCCTTGTAGGTTTCCATGATCTGGTTGAGAATGGCCAGCTTTTCCTCGCGGTTGTCGCTCTGGCGCAGCTTGCGGTGGCAGAAGAGCAGCTCGTTGACGGTGGACGCAACCTCAGCTACGAAAATGGTGTAAGAGGAATTCTGCGGCTCGTTGTACTTACGGGAGAAGTAGGAGTGCATGGAGTGACCTGCTTCGTGGGCAAAGGTGGAAACGTTGTCCAGCGTGCCGACAAAGTTGAGCAGCATGTAGGGCTGAGTATCGTAGCAGCCCGAGCTGTATGCACCGCCGCGCTTGCCGCGAGAGGGGTAAACGTCTACCCAGTTCTGTTCCTTGACACCCTTTTCCAGCGTGTCGTGATACTCGCTGCCAAAGATCTTGACCGTTTCCAGCACCTCTTCGGTTGCCTCTTCAAAGGTATATTCCTTCTCACACTCAGCGATCAAGGGCGTGTAAATGTCATACAGGTGCAGCTTGGAAAGTCCCAGCGACTTTTTCTTGATGGCATAGTAATCGAACAGCACGTTCAGGTTTTCGTTTACGGTATTGATCAGGTTGTTGTAGATCTCGGGGGTGACCTCGTCACGGAAGACCGATGCGGTCAGGCTGTTTTCGTAACCTCTGACGCGTGCCATAGTGGTTCTTTCCTTGACGTATGCGTTGTAAAGCGTTGCAAAGGTGTTCCCGTACTGGGTGTAGGTCTTGTAAAGTGTGGTGAATGCAGCGCGACGCACGCGACGCTCGCCTGACATCAGCTTGGTCACGTAGGTTGCATCGTTGAGCTGTACCAATTTGCCGCTCTCGTCTCTGATCTTGCCGAACTGCAGATCAGCGTTTGCAAAGATGCCGCGCACGTTTGCAGCACCGCCCATACCGCTTGCCATATCAGCCATCAGCTTTTCGCATTCGTCAGAAAGGGTGTGGGGCTTTTCGCGCTGTGCCAGCTCAATATCACGGGAGAATGCACGCAGAGCGGGGCATTCCTCCATCCACTGTGCAACGGTTGCGCTGTCCAGACGGATCAGTGTGGGGGTGACAAAGAACGAAGCCGAGCCAAGCTTGTTAAAGAGATTGCGCATTTTGCCCATCATAGCCAGGTAATGGTTGTCGGTGGTGTCGGCGTCAGAGGAAAGATGCGCGTACATGTAAAGCTTTTCCACGACTCGCAGCATGCTTGTAAAGTCGTTGAACATGGCAAGCAGTCCCTGTGCGCTCTCTCCCATGGTGGATGCGTGTGCGGGGAAGGCTGCAACCATGTCGGCAGCCTTTTGATAATCGGCATCAAAATCCTGCTCGGTTGCGTAAATGTTGGTCATATCCCACTTGTATTTTGCGGGAATGTCTGCTCTTACGTTTGTCATAAGTATCTCCTTGTATAAAAATTATTCTACGGATTTGAGGGATTCCGCCATATCGATCCTGTCGATACGCGGGCGCAACGCAAGTCCTACCAAAATTGCAAACAGAACAGTCAGCAGGAATGCGTACAGGAAGCTTTGCCACGTAATGATAACGGGGAAAGCAATATTGTCAAGCACGATCTTGGACATCACGAAACGGTGCAAGAGTATGCCTGCGGGCATACCGACCAATGCACCGATCACAGACAGCACGTAATTTTCGGTCATGACGTAGCGGCGAGTTTCTCCTCTGTAAAGACCGATGACGCGCAGTGTTGCGATCTCGCGCCTGCGCTCGGTGATGTTGATGTTGGTCAGATTGAAAAGTACGATATAGGACAGCGCGCCTGCACATATGATGACCGTGATGACCACGTAGTCCATGCTCTTCATCATATTGCGCAGCATATTCTGCGTATCCTCGCCCACCTCTACGTAAGCAACGTCCTCATCGGTGCGGAAAAGGGCTGCCGTGCGATCGATCTCTGCTCCTTCTGGAGCGTAGACCAGCGCGGTTTTGATCTCGGGGGCTTTTTCGGTGGCCCCGATGTAGGTCTGCTCGCTGATATAGACTAAGTTGTCGATGTAGTTGTCTATCATGCCGCTTACCGTGACCGAAATATCGCCGTCCGGTGAGCTGATCGTCAGCCGGTCGCCAATGCCGACCTGCAAAAGCTTGGCCAGGTGCTTGTTGATCACGGCCTGTCCCGCCTCGGGGAATGCCACGCGCTGTCCGTCAAGGGCAAAGTTGATGTAGCCCTCGGGGGCTGCTTCGCTGACGTGCAGCGTAGCATTGCGGTGTCCCTGTGCGCTCTCCACGATCTGCTCGGATTGGTGCATGGTCATGATATAGCCGATCTTGTCAGCGTTGCGCTCGATGAATTCTGCCTCGGTGCCTGCGTCCAGCGGCTCCTTGAAGGTGATCTCGTAATCGTAAAGGGAAATGTAGTCGAATTGGTAATCAGCCAAAGGCTTGATCGAATTTGCCAGACCAAATCCCGTGACCAGCAGAGCGGTGCTTCCACCGATACCCAGTATCATGACCAGCAAACGCTTTTTATATCTCCAGATGTTGCGCAGCGCAACCTTGGAAAGGAAGGGGAGTGGCTTCCAAAGGAAGGGGATTCGCTCAAAGAATACACGCTTGCCCGAAGCACTTACGCGCGGACGCATCAGCTTGGCGGGCATTTGCCCTGCAGAGGACAGCACGCACACCGCTGCTGTGCCCATGCAGCAAGCGATGGCAACCAGCACGCAGGCTGCAAGTAATACGGGATTGAATACGTACAAAAGGGAATCGGTAAAGTCGTACATCAGCGTATAGGCCATCCAAAGCATGCGCGGCAGTCCGAACGTGCCAAGGAAGAAGCCTCCTACAGAACCGATCAGCGAGGCAGAGCCTGCATAGATCAGGTATTTTGCCATGAGTGCCGAGCGGCCGTAGCCCATTGCCTTGAGCGTACCCATTGCGGTGCGCTCGTCCTCGACCATACGTGTCATGACCGTGGAGCATACCAATGCTGCGACCAGCACGAAAAACACGGGGAAGACAACGGTCAGTCCGGAGACGATGGCGGAATCGGTTTCCATGCTGATATACCCGATGTTTTGCTCACGCGTCAGCACGAATGTCCGGGGATCCGTCAGATTCTGCAGATCCTCGGGCAGCACGAGCTTGGAGAGCGCGTCATCCAGCTCCTTCTCGGCCTTGGAAAATTCACGGTTTGCCTTGATCTTTTCCACGTTGAGCTGCTTTTCTGCCAGCGTCAGCTCGGTTTGCGCATCGGTCAGCTTGAGCCTTTGCAGGGTGATGATGCCCTTGGCGGCAAGCTCCACCTTGCCATAGGTGTCCTTGGCCGTCTCGCGGATTTCTTTCACCTTTTCTTCGATGCTTGCGTAAATCTCCATGGTTGCCAGCATTTCCGCGTTCTCTCGGAGAAGATAGCTTCTTCTGAATTCCATGCGCGATAATTCAAGCATTTCTATGACAGTAAGCCGTTCGTTTTCTGATTTTTCGTAAAGCCTGTTAATATTTGCGGTCAGCTCCTGGAGTTCGTTCTTGACCGATAGGTAATGCTCGTAATCAGTCGAGTTTTTCAACTCTTCCGCTTCCTTGATCATAGCGTCTGCCTCGGCCATGGCTGCCTTCAAATCCTTGGTGGCTTTGGCATAAACGAGCTTCAATTTTGCTTCCATGGCGGCAAACTCGGCTTTGCCCGCTTCAAGCTGTATGTAGCCTTCGTCGATTTTGGCCTGTGCCTTGGCAAATTCTGCCTCTGCGTCCAGGCGCGCCTGTGCCAGATCCTTCTGCCCCTGCTCGTAAGCGGCAACACCTTCACTGATCTGATCCTGTGCTTTTTTGATATAAGAAATGCCGCGCTCCTGTGCCAGGCGCATGACCTCGTCGCTCACCGTGGACTCCAATGCCTCGATTGTGCGGTCGTATTCCTCGGAGTAAATGTAGGCGTCGGTCTTTACGGTTATGTGGACGGCGGTAAAGTAATCCACGGCAAAGCCCTCTGTGGGGATATAGCAGAAGGCTGTGATCGAGCCGTTGCCAAGCGAGGTGCTGCCTCTTTGATAGTTGATGTATTCCACCGAGTTGCCAATGCCGACGATGGTGTATTCGTTGTGTGCAAAAACCTCTGTGTCTGCATCCTGCAGGCGGATGGTCTTACCGATATCGTCTTCTGTATAACGGCCGCTGTCTGCCAAGCATTCGTCTGATTGCTTTGGCATTCTGCCCGCGATCACCTCGGGACGGCAGATCAGCTTGGGAATGCTCATAAAGTGCAGGATCTGCTCGTCTTCACTTTTTCCGTACGTACAAATGGCATCCGCTGTGATCACGCCCTCCGCCTTGTCAATGCCCTTGATGTTGGAAAGCGCCCTGACGTCGTCCTTATAAAGCCCCAGCGTGGATGACACCGAGAAATCGTACAGGTCATATTCAGTTATATAGCTGTTGGCGGTGTCCAGCATTGCGTCCTCAATCACAAAAAGTCCTGCGTAAAAGCCTACGCCAAGGGCAACGATGGCAAGGATTGCCAGGTATCTGCCAGGATGTGATCTGATCTGTCGCCATGCCGCCTTCCCGAAGGGAAATTTCATAAGGCCTCCAAAAACGTGAATGTGTGTATGTATGTGTATCGTTTTGCTGTCATGCTACCACTCGATCTGCTCGATCGGGGTGGGATCGGGGTTACAATCGCAGCTGACCACCGAGCCGTTCTTGACTCGGATGACGCGGTTTGCCATGGGGCAGAGCGCGTGGTTGTGCGTAATGATCACGGCAGTTGTGCCGCGTTCTCTGCAGGTTTTTTGCAAAAGCGAGAGAATTGTCTTACCTGTTTCATAGTCCAGCGCACCCGTCGGCTCGTCGCAAAGCAAAAGCCTTGGGTTTTTGACCAGGGCGCGCGCAATGGCAACGCGCTGCTGCTCACCGCCCGAGAGCTGTGCGGGGAAGTTGCGCAGTCGGTCTGCAAGCCCTACCTCGCCAAGCACGGCGGTAGGCGAGAGTGCGCCCTTTTTGAGTCTTGCAGCCATTTCCACGTTTTCAAGCGCAGTCAGATTGCCGATGAGATTGTAAAACTGGAACACGAACCCCACCTCGCGGCGGCGGTATTGCGAAAGCTTTTTTTCGGAAAAAGCACCGATGTTTTGCCCGTCAAAGCGCACGCTTCCGCTTGTTAGCTTATCCATGCCGCCCAGAATATTGAGCAGCGTGGTCTTGCCCGCACCGCTTTCTCCGACAATGACGCAGATCTCGCCCTCTTCGATCGAAAACGTCGCGTTGCGCAGGGCTGTGATCTCGACCTGACCTGTTCGGTAGATTTTATTCACTTGGTCAAATTCGATGAATGCCATAATTACCTCAACAAAAACAGTTATAGCTATGCATTATACTATTCTTTCATTATATATCATATTTTCTCATTTGTAAAGGCTTGTGCATCGATTTTACATCCTATTCACAAAAAACGACAAATCAAAACGGTTTTTGAGGTGTATTCTTGACAAATCCGACCAAATGTAATATAATATGCGTGAGTAAAAAAACCGAAAGGAGATCGCATATGAAATTTGAGCAAACGGGAAGCTTTAACAGATATACACTGCATTACAGCGCAGACGCAGCCGTACAGGGTACCGTAACGTATATGATGAACGGTGAGCAGACCTCGGAGACCTTCTTTTTGGAGGCAGGCGAGAACATGACCTTCCGCTGCCTGATCGACGGATATCTTGCAGGTAAGGTGGCAAAGGCACCCGTGGACGTGTGCGTGGACTTTATCAAGGGCGGCTCGGACATTCGCATCCACTCCCTTGTGGCTGATCTGATCCCTGCATACGAGGGTGACACCTACTTTATGGAAAACGAATATTACCGCGTGGGCATTGAGCTTGCCTGGGGCGGCGGACTTTCCTATTTCGCAGATAAGCGCGCTCCCGAGGGGCTTGGCAACCTGCTCAACAACTTTGATACGGGCAGACTTGTGCAGCAATCGTACTACGGAACGAGTGAGCCGCCCTTTGTCTGCGGTGAATTTATGGGCAACAAGTGGGGCTATAACCCTGTGCAGGGCGGTGACCGCACCAATGCCAAGAGCAAGCTGGTGGATCTGGAGATCACCGAGCATTCGGTTTACGTCAAGTGCCGTCCGCGCGACTGGGGACACGAGGCGTGGTATACCCCCTCCTATATGGAAAATACTTATGCCTTTGACGGCGACGTGGTGCGCGTAGACAACCGCTTCGTGGACTTTTCGGGCTGGGAACACCCTAAGTGTACGCAAGAGGTACCTGCATTCTATACCATCAGCTACCTGGGCAATTTCTGGTTCTATGACGGACAAAAGCCTTGGACGGGGGATGAGCTGTCAGTGCGCCGCGACCTGATCTTCTGGCCCGAGGACTGGCCGCGTCACCGTTTTCCTTTGCCCAAGGGAGATACTGAAACGTGGTGTGCATGGACCGACGATAACGACTGGGGCATTGGCCTTTACGTGCCGGGTGTGGAAATGCATATCGGCGGCAGACACGCCTATAACGGGACCAAAGAGCCGCACCATGCCGCGTGCAACTACGTAGCGCCTCTCAAGTCGGTCAAGCTGCAGAGCTTTGTGCCGCTGGAGTACAGTTATCTGATCTACTCGGGCAGTCTTGGGGATATTCGCGCCAAGTTTACCGAGAAAAAGGACTTTTCGGCCAACGAGTGCTTTGAAAAATACGGCAAATGAGAGGAACGGACATGAAGATCATCGCACAGACCTGGACCGTTGTTGAGGATGACGTGACGCATAAGGTGGAGTACCTTTGCAATCCCTTCACGGGGAACATGACCGTTGGCATCGACGGAGATGTGTACACGCTCAAAAGCAAATTTTTGTTTTTCGGCCTTGCACGCCGCGAAGCGTTCCGCATAGGCGACACCCAAGCCCTTTTGGTGGTTGGCAAGAACGGACGCGCACAGGTGCTGATCAAGGGAAAGCCGATTGAGGAAAGTTGATAAAAGCAACAGGGTTGCCTTGCGGCAACCCTGTTGCTATAGTTGTATGTCTCCGTCCGAGCAACGGATGAGCACGTAGGAGTTATACGGGAATGCAGACACAATATTATTTCTTGCCTGTTCCATGGTCCCTCGGAAGTTGACGGTTGCAATCTTACATGATGTAAATACGCCCTTGATCGGGATATCGGAAACGGTGATTTCGACCAGTCGAACGCATTCTGCAAAAGCACCTGTGCCAAGCTCCTTCAGGGTTGTGGGAAGTGTGATTTCGCGCAACATGGAAAGCTCGGCAAATGCCCCCTCTCCGATCACAAGTAAGCCCTCGGGCAGTTCCAAGGAGGTAAGAGCGCGGCAATTGCTGAATGCATTGCTTTGAATATGTGTCAGGGTGGATGGCAGGGAAACCTGCGTCAGCGTTTCGCAATTCGCGAATGCCTGTTCACCGATTTCAGTCACTCCTTCGGGAATGACAATGGATGTTATGTGCGCTCCCGCAAACATATCCTTGGCGATTTTGGTCACACCGTTCGCAATGGTTAATTCTTCAATGATTGCATCGTGGAATAGCCCTTCAAACTTAGCTAAATTCGCGCTTAGTGTAAAGTCCTTGAAGGTGCAGTTGGCAAAAGAGATTGTTCCAACAAAGGTCAAGGAATCGGGAAGAGAGGTGATGACCAGAGAATCGCATCCTTCAAAAGCGGCTGTGTCAATGGTTGTAAGGCTTGCCGGAAATGTAATATCGGTCAGGCTTTCGCAGTTGCGGAACATACCGAATGCGATGATTTCAAGTCCTTCCTCCAAAACGACAGTTTCAAGACCGCAGCTGTCAAAGGCTTGTTTGCCACCGCCCGTAAAGCTTGCGGGGATGGTGACGGTTTTCAAGGCTTGACAGTGCAGAAAAGCCGAGTTGCCAATGGTTTGTATTGTTGAGGGGAGAGTCAGACTTTGCAAGGCTTCACTGTATCGGAACGCATCCGTACCGATAGATACAAGACCTTCCGGAAGATCAAGCGAAATGATGTTTTTGCAAAAACAAAAAGCTTCTTTTTCAATGGTTGTAAGCCCCGCGGCAAAGATGACCGTTTTCAGATTGGAGTTACGGTAGAATGCCCCCTCCCTGATTGTTTTGATGCTTTCGTTGAACACGACCTTTTTCAAGGAATAGCAGTTCTTAAAGGCATTAGCGGGGATTTCGGACAGATTGCCGCCAAATACGACCTCTTCCAGCGCGGTTTCCGAGAAGGCTTCCTCTCCAAGTGAGATAAGTGAGGCCGGAATGTTGCAGGATTTTAAGGAGGATTTCAGAAAAGCACCGGCTCCGATGGTTTCAATCGAATCGGGAAGCGTAAGATTTTCTATTCCGCAAGAAAGAAAGGCGCAGTTCTCAATAGCGGTGATTTGCCCACGAAACGTCACCGACTTCAAAGCTTTACACATCCTGAATGCGGCCTGCGGGATGACTGTAATGCTTGGGGGAAGGACGATGGATTCCAAGGAGGAATTGTAAGCAAAAGCATCCATTCCGATGCTTTCTATGGAATCGGGCAGATGGATTGACTTGACCGCATTGCACCAAATAAATGCCTCGTCCTCAATGATCTTGATACCATCGCTGAGTACGATGCTTGTTACAGTACGGTTGGAATGGCCGTCTGCTGAAAACGCTGAGCTTCCAATTGACAGTACGGGTTGATTTTTGTAAGTTGCGGGTACTACGATTTTGGTGTCGGTACATGTGCCCAAGCCCACCATTTTGTATCCGCCCGGTATGGCCTCGTAAAGCAATCCTTGGCTAAAGTATTTTTCTCCGCATACGGTGCAGAAGTCGTTTTGGTATTGGTGGTCTTTCTTGGGAATTGTATTTTGCGGAATAAGGATTTCCAGACATATTTGGCAATGCGAGCCCTCGCTCAATCCCGTAGCCTGACAGGTGGGAGGAATGGCCTGGTCGGTTACGGAAATATGCTCGTGATCGGTGCTTTCCTCGGTAGGTAGCTCGGTGGTTTGCTCGGTGGACGCTTGCGTGGTTTCTTGGGTTGGGGGTTCGCTTGTGTCTTCAACAGGGGGGACGGTTGGAAATTCATCGCCCGATGGCTCATTGCTATCACCACCGGTCAATGCGTCAAACACAGAGCGAAGCGCGCTTCTGACGCTCTTGGGGAGAATGCTGTTCAGAAAGTGTTCCTCGTCCTCGAGCATGGCGTCTATGATGTATACAGGTCCTCCTTCAATCTCAGGGTGGGTGTTTGAATAGGGGATGACGAGGGCGAAGGGGGGAGCCAGCATACAAGAGAGCATCAATAATGCAATAGTGGCCGCAAGCAAAGCAATCTTAAATTTGCGCTTGCGATATACGGGGACGGGAGCAATGGCACGTGCAAGCAATCGATCGTCAATGCCTGCCATCAATTCGATTAGGCGGAAGTCTGTCATAGTGCATACCCCTCCTCTCTCAGGTAATGGAGGAGCTTGGCTCGTGTGCGGGATAGTATTTTATTGACATTAGTCTTGCTCAAACCATAATGGGCAGCTATGGTATCAATACTCTCGATGTAATAATAGCGTCTGATGAAAATGTTGCAATTGCGTTCGGGCAGCGACCACAAAAAGCGGTTGAACACTTCATAGAATTCTCTTTCCTCAACCTGGGATTGTACGTCTGTATCGGAGCAAGCCACCTCGCCAATCTCCTCTAATGCCAGTACCATCTCACCGCCACCTCGTTTTTCACGATGGGCTCGGCGATATCTGTCCAGGGATACGTGGCGCGTGATGCCTCCAAGATATAATTGCAGGGAATCGGGGCGAGCTGGTGGAATAGATTTCCATGCACATAGCCATGTGTCGTTCACACATTCTTCCGCATCCTGCATGTTGCGCAGAATATTGTGTGCAATGCTCAGGCAATACTTGCCATATTTGCCCGAGGATTCGGAAATGGCTTGTTCATTGCGTTCATAATACAGAGCAATGATTTCAAAGTCTTGCATATTTAGTAATGCTCCTTTCTGGATTTTGAGATTTTGTCAGCTTGGTTAAAGCGGACCGGTTGAATTTTATTCCGCTACCATACAAGTCGTCAAACTCCGGCGTTTTGTGACACCTCAAACGAGATTTTTTTCAAAAAAAGAAAGGGACTGCTCCAAAATGCATTTGAGACAGTCCCTGGTATGTTCAATAAGGTTTACGCGTACTCACTCATGCGTGCCATGATGGCGCGGAACTCTGCGGTATCGCGGATGGGGGCCCAGATGCGGCTGCCAAAGCGGCCGGCAAGCAGCTT
>JAZUSJ010000265.1:0-3836 GCA_045606685.1 Eubacteriales bacterium | reverse complement strand
TATGCCCTGCGGGAAAAGTTTTTGGACTCGAATAAATCTGCTGCGTCAAAACTGCTCGCACCCGCCGGCGAATGCATTTTTGATAGATTTTGGTGTGATTTTGCGAAGCAAGATATCAATCTTGCGAGTGAAAGCACGCCGAAAGATGCGAAAATGCATCGTCGTCGGGCAATTCGGTTCGACTCCCGTTCGGCTAAGGTCAATTACGGTTTTGCGTATCTGTCAAAGAGATCGCGCACGTCATCAGAGGTAATGTTCCCCTCATCCAAAGGCAGCTCTCTGAGCATCAGCTTGGCAGTCAGCTTTGCAACCGTCTGATCAATCGTCACACCGTATTCCTCCAGCTGCTTGACTGCATGCGCTGCAAGTGCCTGTGCTTTTTCGTCATCAGAGCCATAGCCCTTGACGTGTACGGAATTGATCGCATCTGCAAGATTGCTGACCAGCACACCGTACTTTTCCTCATCGTACGCGCTGTCAAGCAGATGATCTGCAACCGCAGTCATCGCCAGGGATGACACACTGATCTCCTCCATAAAAGGATTCTCCTTCAGAATCGCATTCACGCGATCCTCAAAATCACCGTCCGACAGAATCTCCATAATTCTTTCATAATCATCTGTATCCAGATAAATAACATCGTACTCGATCATGACCGACACGATCTTGATCAGAGTAATGACGTTGGGCTTGACATTCGTGACATTGGTTCTTTCCAAAATGCCAAAAACATCATCTACAGCGGGCTGTGCCAGTTTATTGACGGTGGGCTTGGAAATACCGAAAAACTTTTCCCCGTGGCACCAGGCTCCGGCACCGTTGGCGATTACCTCTGCGGCAAGTCCCGGACACATGCGGTACTGCTCGACATCAGCGCACAGCTCGTCCAGCAGCGCCATGCGCGTTTTGGGATCGCTGTTTGCGTCCATCATTTCTCTGTACAAGGCCATGCCGTCATCCACTGTTTTCTCCACGGTTTCGATCTCATGCATCAAGGAAACCTTATTGCCGTACATATATGCGCTTGCCGCGCTGTGATACATCAGCTTGCCGCCAAACTGATAAAAGATATTGCCCACAACGTCGTGCGAGTAGGTTTTGATGGAATTGGTATTCTTTTCCCCGATCGCATTGACCACAGCCCAGCTGTACATATTTTCGATAGACTCCACCGCTCTGTTTGCCACGTCAAACGAGCCCATGATCGGGCTTGTGATCACCATAGCGATCACGACAGCGGTTATACCGCCCACTACACCGCCCAGCACCTTGCTGTTTTTATCAAAATAGGAGTTCTTTTCCACTCTGTAGCCGGGATCCTTTTGTTCAGATCTTTGCGTTACGCGGCACAGGATCGCCACGCAAAGGTTGATCAACGCACGCAAGACGAAGAATACGACCACGAACAATACCGTACTGATCACCGCACTGATCACCGCCTGCGCAAACGTATCCGCAGCGGGAAACGTATCCAACAGCTGACGGTATACAGCGATCTTTGATACCACCAGCCTGAACACAAGGCGAACCGCCAGCATGGATACAAGGGGCGACAGCATGACCGATGCAATGACCGATGCAAGCGCTGAGGCAAGCGAGATGATCGCCTGTCTGAATCCCTTCTGTATACCGCGGTACACCTCTATGGCAAGAATTACGATAAATATGATCAATATCGCAACGGAAAATAAGCTGAAAGTCATATCCTGTCCTCTTTCCTTTGGGAATCATGTATGGAGCATACGACATCTTGCGCCTTTGTTGCAGATGTCGTACATATTAAAAAATATAAATATTCATAATAATTATATAACTATTCGCAATTTTTGTCAACCTGTTATCAAAATCAGAACGGTTTTTTAACAAAAAAAACAGCAGAATCTTAAAAAATTCTGCTGTTTTGCATGATTGTTCCGATATTACTTGATCGAAATGATGATATTTCCGGTATCTGTCGTGATCTCGCAGATACCGCCGCTTGTGCTGCGCGGTACATCCACGCGGCCTGTGTTGGTTTCGGTATAAATGATCTTGGGGGTAAGGAAGGTTCCCTTGACGTCACCCGTGTCGGTTTCGATCTCGACCTGAGCTGCGTCACAGCCGTCAAGATTCACGTCACCCGTATCAGTCTCAATATCCATCTTGCCGAAGGCAACAACATCGGTAAGCTTTGCCTTGCCCGTGTCGGTCTCCACAAAAATATCCACGGCACGGCATCCCGTCAGCTCTGCATTTCCCGTGTCGGTTGTCACGCTCAAGGTGCTGTTGGCGGTCGCGTCGGTCACGATCGCCTTGCCCGTATTTGTTTCCACCTTGATGCTTTTCGCCTCCGTACCGTTGATCTCTGCTCTGCCCGTATCGGTTTTTACAGACAGCGCCCCGTCCATGCTCACGTTCTTGATGCGCACAAATCCGGTATCCGTCTCAACACTCATGCTGTGCGCAACGCCCGCTTCCCACTTCACCGCACCCGTATTCATACCAATCTGTACGTTTGCAAACGAAAACTCCGACGAGACAGTCACCGTACCCGTATTGCTTTTGATCAGCAACGCGTCATAAGCGGTTTTGGGCAGATACACGACCATATTCTGTCGCTGCGTATTGAAGATGCCAATGTTATGGTACCATTGGCGCGTATCTTGCGTTGTGATCTTGAGTGTTCCGTCCTGTACCGAAACGCTGTAGGTCAAGTGCTCGCTCTCCATGCATTCAACCTTGCACGTTCCGTCGGTGGAGGGCTGAAATTCAATGCTTGACTCAATCGTTTGGATTGAAATGTCTGAAAATTCCTCGTTAAGCTTGTGCGTCACAAGCTCATATTCTTGCGTTTGCAATGCACTGAAATCCCAGTCGGCTGCGCTCATCGCGCCCGCAAAAAGTCCTGCGCCCACAAGCACCAGCGCGCCTGCGATGATCAAGCTGATGACAATAGCCTTTTTCATTTCTCATCTCTCCTTCCTCTGAACAGCTTGGCAATGCCGACAAAGGTGACTTTGGTCAGCCAAGCCGCGCCCTTAGTCGTATAAACACAACCGTAAAATGCGAAAATTGCAAGCCCCGCGCAAGCAAGCCCTGTGCCAAGCACCGCTGCGCCGACAAGCCACTCGCCTGCGATCATGCAGTCAAGGCCACTCAGCGTCAAAGCGATACCACAGGCCGCAAGCGTGACAAACAGCGCCCCCCAAAGCGTGGCAACCACGCTCCAAAGCACCGCGATCAGCGCGATCACCACAGAAAACGCAGCAATCAGCAGCGGTACCCAAAGCGGTGCGCCCAAAATCAGCATCACGATCTGCCAGGGTTCCATGCCCTTTTTGCTCTTCTTTTTGGGAGCTTCCTTTTGCTGCATAGGCTCTTGGATCTCGGCCGGCATCTGCTCGGGAGTTCTTTGCGGGATCTCTGCAAGAATGCTTGCAATGATTTCATTCACGTCACCGATCTGTGCAACGGCCTCCTGCTCCGAAAGCCCTTCCTCTATGCGGTCGTCTATCATTTCGCTGTAAAAATTCAACCGCTCGCGGGCATCCGACTCGGTCAGACATGATATACCCGCTTGCAAACGGTCAAGAAATTCCTGTTTATTCACGTTCGCTCCCCTCCTTGGTTACAAATTGATACATGACCATGACCTCGCGCCATTCGCTCTTGAATTCCTCAATGCGCTCCCTGCCCTTGTCGGTAATCTGATAATATTTTCGCAGTCTGCCGCCGTGCTCCGCTGAGCGGACGGTCAGCATTTGCGCGTTTTCCAGTCTTTTGAGAATGGTATAAAGCGTGGATTCCGAAAGCGTGATATACGGTGACATATCCTTGATGATCTTATAGCCGTAGGA
>JAZUSJ010000264.1:0-11990 GCA_045606685.1 Eubacteriales bacterium | reverse complement strand
AGAGCTGCTTGATCTGCGCTTGAGTGAAGCACCCATTGAAGTATCATAAGATGAATTGAGCCCCGTGCTGCAGCACGGGGCTCTTAATGTTTTTATTCATACGGTCAGTTCTACAATCTCATCTGCAAAGTCTTTTGCTTCTGCGTGATCGTGTGTGACTAACAATACCGTTTTACCGCGCAATAATTCGCGCGCTTTTGTCATAACTGTCTTTTTGGTATCACTGTCAAGTGCGGAAAACGGCTCGTCTAAAAGCAAAATATCCGTATTATACGCGATCGCTCTTGCAAGACTGACTCTTTTGGCCATTCCGCCGGATAATTCATCGGGATACTTGTCGGCAGCGTCAGCTACGTCGAAATCAGAAAGGAGCTGCATGGCAACTTCTTTTTTTCGTGACTTGTCTTTCATAACCAGCATAATGTTTTGCAAAACGGTTAGCTGGCCAAACAATCTTGGCTCTTGAAACATGATGCCGATGCTTTTTTCATCGGTTTCAATGCTGCCGCTTTGCGGGGAAAGAAGTCCTGCAATCAATCGTAAAAGCGTTGTTTTACCCATGCCGGAGGGTGCCATCAGGGCAGTGATGCGATTGTCTTTGATCTCGAGATCAAGGTTCGAAAAAATAGGCTTTTTATCAAACGAAAAGGAAAGCTTGTTAATTCTCATATACGACAGCCTCCTTTCTTGTCTTACGCTTGACATGTCTGAGTGCAAGCCCGAATGCAAAATCAAGCAGATAGCTGAATATGATAATAGCAACAGTCCATGCAAACAACTCCACGTATTCCATATTTTGCTTGGACAGGTACATGTATTTGCCTACGGAAACCTCGGGGCAGATCAGTACCTCTGCGGCAATGCCCGCTTTGATCGCAAGACCGGCACACGCACCGGCGGCAGAGATCAGAAAAGGACGAAGTGTTGGGATCCAAATACATTTGACTCGCTCCCAAAAGCTTAATCGATATGCGCGCGCGGTCTCAAGCATATCCGGATTGGGGGAGGAAAGCCCTTCGACCGTATTGGAAAATACAACAGGCAGAACCATGAGTGCTGCAATTGCACCCGGAATCAGATCGCGATCAAAAAACACAAGCGCGATCAGAATAAATGAGGATACAGGAGTCGTTTTGACAACAGATATGACCGGACGCACCATGTCATGCAAAAATTTGACCTTGTGACAGAGGATTGCGAGCAAGAAGCCTCCGAGATAGGAAAGAACGATCCCTATTGTGACACGAACAGCGCTTGTGATCATGACACGCCAGAAGGTACCGGTCGCAGCCATTGAGCCAAGCTTGATCAACACGTCGATCGGAGATGGGAGGATCAAGGGCATTCCTACCAAAGCGGAACAAAGCCACCAAATTCCAAGCCAGAATACGATAATGAGCGTATACTTGAGCGCTTTTTTCATAAATAATTAAGGAACGTAATAGAAATCCTCTGCGGGCAGTGCGTTTCCGATGGAAGCGGGAGCAACTGCGTACAGGATTTCGTAGAACTTAGCAAGACCTGCCTTCATATCAGCCCCGTCAATATAACAAATATTTGCGTTGGGGATCGCCTGTGCAGCGATGGGGGCTTGACCAAAAATGCCGGCTGAGGCAATCATTTCGCCTGCCTCGGTGGGGTTCTGGTTGACAAACGTAATAGAAGCCTTGTATTCGTTCAGGAATGTCTTGACGGCCTCGGGATGCTGCTCAATGAATTCGGTGCGAGCAACAACGCAGCCCTGCATCAGTGAATCTGCAGGATAGTGCTTTTCCCATTCGGCAGTCAGATCGAGGGACGCGGATAAGGAGTCGTTTGCTTTCTTCGCAATGGTTACCATGGGCTCAGGGAGGACTGCCAGATCAACAGCACCGGAAACAAGAGCAGTACGAAGGTCTGCGGGCTGTGCGTAGGTGTTATCAATGATAACGTCTGTTCCTACGGTAAGGCCGTTTGCTTCACAGATCGCTTTAAAGAGGAACGTAGGATTTTGTGCGGGGCAGTAAACAGTCTTGCCGCGCAGATCCTCAAAAGAGGTAATGGTCTGCTTTGCGGTGTTGTTCATGACGTACAGTACACCCAGCGTATTAACAGCGATAACCTTGACACCGCCGTTTGTCTTTGCAGCAACGTTAGCAGCTGCATTCGTGGGAAGTGCTGCGATATCACAAGCACCGCTGACCAATGATGCAGTAATGTTGGATGCATCTGTTTCGACCGAGATGGTATAGGGAAGAGAGGTCTGCTTATTTGTATTGTCGGAAATCAGCTTGGCCATACCAAATCCCGTGGTACCGTTGAGAACCATGACGTTGACGTTATCGAGAGTCGGCTGCTTTTCGGGATCGGGCTTTTGTGAAACGCAAGCTGCGAGCATCGACACAGACAGAACGAGACAGATGATGAGAGAGAAGATTTTGATGAAGTGTTTCATAATGATTATTCCTTTCCTTTATAAAAGTGCAGCATATGTTCACGGTCAAGCAAATATACGATCTTATTATCCCGCTTAATAAATCCATCTGCCTCCAGTTTATCAAAAGCGCGATACAGCGAGGCCCTGCCGATATCCAGCATGGTGCAAAGTGCATTCATGGGGATATCAAGCGTAACCTGTTCGTCACCGGCGTTAGCATTCAACCAGACAGCCAGACGGTTTTCAGCACAGCCTGCTGTCAGGCAGGTGATCTTTTGATTGAGAAACAGCGTTTTTTGCGCGATGAAGCCGATATACTGATACCTGACGGTCGCATCGTTGTCGATCAGATGAGTCAAAAAGGCTTTGGAAAGCACCAAAACTCTACACGGTGTTTTTGCCACAATACGTGTTACAAAATCATGCTCTGTAAACAAATTGGATACGCCGAATATTTCGTAAGGCTTAAACGAGCGCAGCAGTACTCGCTTGTCCGTATCACTGCTGTATGCAGCAGCACTTCCGCTACATAGTACGTACAGCGCATTGCTTTGCTGTCCCGGGCTCAGAATTACCTGATCCCGTTCATAATCACAAAATATCGGCATGCAAACCAAAGCAGCAGCCTTGACGCACGCTGCATTTGCTCCTTTTGTGATGGGCAATTTTTCCAGTATTGCTTGGATATTTTTCATACCGCCTCCGAGTGTCCCATATGATACACTTATATTATATCCAAGCTTCAATGATTTGTCAATAGGATATCAATGAATTGCGTGAAAATTCACATAAGATGTATTGCAATTTGGCATGAGTTGTAGTATAATAATTCTGTTCTAATACATTTATATATTTGGAGGCGTACCATGATATTGGCAATTTTAGCTGCCGGAATGGGTTCGAGGTATGGCGGTCTGAAGCAGATCGATCCCATGACAGAGAACGGCGAATTCATCATTGATTTCTCGGTTTACGATGCAATCCAAGCGGGATTTGATAAGGTTGTTTTCATTATAAAAAAAGAGAATTACGAGGCGTTTTCCGAAACTGTCGGGAAAAGAGTTTCGCCTTTTATTAAAACATATTACGCTTTCCAGGATCTTGCGGATCTGCCGGAGGGCTTTACGGTTCCCGAAAACAGAGTCAAGCCTTGGGGAACGGCGCATGCGATCTATGCTGCGCGCGATTATCTGACAGAAAACTTTGTTGTGATCAATTCCGATGATTTTTACGGAAGAGATGCCTTTTTCAAAGCAGCAGATCATCTCAAAGCACAAAAGGCCGGTGATCATTACTGTATGATTGGCTACAGCCTCGGCAACACTTTGACCGACAGCGGTACGGTTTCACGCGGTGAATGTACCGTGGATCAAAGCGGTATGCTGACCTCGGTCACAGAGCGCACAGATATCAAAAAGAATGGCTCTGAAGCTGCTTATCGCACGCAGGATGGGGATTGGATCAATCTTCCCCTATCTACAACGGTTTCGATGAACTTCTGGGGATTAACACCCGGTATCATTCCCAAGCTGTGTGAAGGCTTTGAGGAATTTTTAAGAGAACGCGGAGGCGAACTCAAGAGCGAATATTATATTCCTTTTGCAATTGATGCATTCATGAACAAGGGGCTTTGCGATGTGCGTGTGTATCAGACGGATGCGCAGTGGTATGGCGTGACGTATGCAGAGGATAAGGCATATGTCAAGTCTTCAATCAGAGCCATGATCGAAGACGGAATTTATCCAAATAATTTATGGGGTTGATCCTCAAATACAAATTTTGAAAGGGCTTGTATGAATAACGCTCAGATATTTTTGATAGCAGAGCATTTCTGCATTAAAGGTGAACCTATTTCCGTGACCGAATGTACGACAGGTCACATCAATTCTACATACTTTGTTGATTGCTCTTCTGATGAAGGTTTATACAGATATGTTCTGCAGATTGTCAACACTTCTATTTTTAAAAAGCCGGATCAGGTAATGCAAAATATTTTGCACGTAACTAAGCACATTGAAGATAAACTGATTGCTTCCGGAGGCGACAGCGAGAGAGGAACGTTGCACGTAGTTGCTACCAAGGATGGGAATTATGCATACGTTGACCAAGAGGGCTCATATTGGCGCGCGTACAAATATGTTGAAAACGCAACGTGCTATCAGGCTGTTGAATCCGAGGAGATGTTTACCAAGGTTGGCAAGGCATTCGGTAACTTCCAAAAACAGCTGGCCGACTTTGATGCCTCCTTGTTGTATGAAACCATTCCCAATTTCCATAATACCGAAGACAGACTGCGTCAGCTTGTCGAGGCGATTGAAAATGACGCGGCAGGAAGACGCAACAGCGTGCGTGACGAAATAGCATTCGTGTTGCAAAGAAAGGATTCTTGCAGTTATATCAACGAGCGCATTGCCGACGGCAGAATTCCGTTGCGCGTGACGCACAACGATACCAAACTAAATAACATTATGCTTGACAATGAAACGGGGGAAGGCATTTGCGTCATTGACCTTGATACCGTGATGCCCGGATCCGTGCTGGCTGATTTCGGTGACAGTATTCGTTTCGGCGCGTCCTCTGCCGCGGAAGATGAAACAGATCTTGATAAGGTTTACGTTCGTCTTGAGATGTTTGATGCTTTCGCCAAGGGCTTTATTGCAGGTCTGGATCACTCCCTGACCGAGCAGGAAATTCTTTCGTTGCCCATGGGCGCGTATATACTGACTTTAGAAACGGGTATTCGTTTTTTGACCGACTATCTGAATGGGGATACGTATTTCAGAATATCCTACAGTCAGCACAATCTGGATCGAGCGCGTAATCAGTTCAAGCTGGTAGCAGACATGGAAGAAAAAATGGATCAGATGGATCTGATCATTCGCAAATATTTATAAATCGGAGGGAATAGAAAATGGCAGTTCTTATCACGGGCGGTGCGGGATTTATCGGCTCTCATGCCGCGGTTGAATTTCTGAATAAGGGCTATGAGCTTGTGATCCTTGATAACTTTTCCAACAGTAAGCCCTGCGTGCTGGACCGTATCCGCCAGATCACGGGCAAGGATTTCAGATTCTATCAGATCGATCTTTTGGACAAGGCAGCAGTTGACAAGATGTTTGACGAATGTCCCGATATTGATTCCTGCATTCACTTTGCAGGCCTGAAAGCAGTCGGCGAATCTGTCAAGCTGCCCTTGATGTATTATCATAACAATCTTACCGGTACGATCAATCTTTGCAATTCCATGAAGGAGCATAACGTCAAGACCATTGTCTTCAGCTCCTCCGCAACGGTTTACGGAGATCCTGCAACGGTTCCGATCCGTGAGGATTTTCCGACGGGCAATACGACCAATCCCTACGGTGAAACAAAGCACATGATCGAGCGTATTCTCAAGGATGTATATGTTGCTGACTCTTCATGGAGTATTTCGATCCTTCGTTACTTCAATCCCATCGGTGCGCATGAAAGCGGACTGATTGGTGAAGATCCCACAGGCATTCCCAACAATCTGTTGCCTTATATTACACAGGTTGCCTCCGGTAAGCGTGAATTTCTGCACGTTTACGGTGACGATTATCCCACGCACGACGGTACGGGCGTCCGCGATTACATCCATGTTGTAGACCTGGCACGCGCACACCTTTCTGCACTTGAGCTTGCACTCAAGCAGCAGGGGATTGAGTATTTCAACATTGGCACGGGCAACGGTTATTCCGTACTGGACGTGGTACACGCCTTTGAAAAGGTGACAGGCAAGCCCTTGCCTTACAAAATTGAAGCACGTCGCCCCGGAGATATCGCTACCTGCTATGCAGATCCTGCAAAGGCAGAAAAAATGCTGGGTTGGAAGGCCGAATACGATATGGATCGTATGTGCCGCGATGCTTATCGTTGGCAGAGCATGAATCCCAACGGATATGGAGATTGATATGGTAACTAAAGAATTATTCGGCTATACGCCGGACGGACAGGAAGTTTATTGTTATACGCTGCAGCATCATGCAGGCGGAATTCGCGTAAAGATCTGTGAATTCGGCGGGACGCTGATGGGGATTGAAGCCCCCGACCGCAACGGCTGCTATACCAATGTGGTGTGCGGCTATGACAGCCTTGCAGACCTGATGAAATCCGACGGATACGTGGGCGCGCTGATCGGCAGATATGCGAACCGTATCGGAAACGCGACTTTTACACTGGACGGTCAGGAATACAAGCTTTATCCCAATGACAATCAGAAAAACACCTTGCACGGCGGTAAGGTCGGCTTTTCGCATAAGGTATGGGCTTCCTCGTATTCCGATACGACACAGCCCAGCGTGTATCTGACCTTGATTTCTCCCGATATGGAAGAGGGATTCCCGGGGGAGCTGACCTGCACCGTGACCTACCGCATTACCGAGGACGATTCGCTTGCCATCGACTATAAGGCGATGACCACCAAAACGACAGTCATCAGCATGACCAATCATGCATATTTTAACCTGAGTGGCTTTGCTTCGGGTAAGGTATTTGATCAGGTACTGCAGATGGATGCAGGCCGCTATCTCAAGACCGATGAGAATCTGATCCCCACAGGCGAGATCGCCTCTGTTGAAGGAACACCTTTTGATTTTCGCGTCGCCAAGCCGATCGGACAGGATTTCTTTGCTGATAACGTTGATCTCAGAATTGCAGGCGGATACGATCATTGTTGGTGCTTTGATACGTATGATGGCAAGATCAAACGCGTCATTACCGCATATGATCCAAAGACCGGAAGAGCAATGGACGTGCGCACCGATATGCCTTGCGTGCAGTTCTACAGCGGGAACTTCCTGACAGATGACGGACATCCTTTCTTTGGCGGATATCGCAAGGCAACGCAAAACGCATTCTGCCTTGAAACGCAGATCATGCCGGACAGCCCCAATCACCCCGAGTTTACAAGTTGTGTGCTCAAGCCGGGTGATCTTTACTGCACTACTACCGAGTATAAATTCTATGTGAAATAACACCTTGAAAAAGCCATTCGACAAGAATGGCTTTTTCTCATAAATTTACGCAAAGATTCATATATTGCATCGAAAGGCGGTGTATGATATGAAAATCAAAAATAGAAGAATCGTAACCAAAGCAGTCATTGTTTTAGTATTGATGTGTTTGCTTACAACGACGGTCATGGCCGGCTCTGGCGCAACATTGATATCTGAGCAGGAGCAGACACCGTGGCAGTCTGTTGGCAAGGACGCTGCGTTTGAAGAGGAGCTGGCTTGCAAATCCGCTGTTTTGATGGAAGCGAAAACAGGGAAGATCTTGTACGAAAAGAATGCTGATGAGGGGCTGCCGCCCGCATCTGTTACAAAAATCATGACGCTGCTGTTGGTCATGGAAGCCATAGAGCAAGGAAAGCTGGATTGGGACGATATGGTCACGGCAAGTGCGCATGCTTGTTCTATGGGCGGCTCACAGATATATCTGAAAGAAAACGAGCGTATGAGCGTGGAAGATATGGTCAAAAGCGTTGTGATCGCATCCGCAAACGATGCGGCACTCGCGCTTGCAGAGCATATAGCAGGCAATGAAAAATCATTTGTAGAAATGATGAATGAAAAAGCTCTGCAGCTGGATATGCTGAACACAAAATTTGAAAACACAAACGGACTTGACGATACCACGCTCAATCACTATACCTCTGCAAGAGATATCGCTATCATGTCAAAGGAGCTGATCCGACATGAAAAGATTCTTGAGTATAGCTCTATCTGGATGGATACCATCCGTGACGGTGCGTTTGGTTTGACGAATACAAACAGGCTGGTGCGCTTTTACAGTGGCTGTAACGGCTTGAAAACAGGCTCAACCGCTAAAGCCGGCTTTTGCGTCAGTGCAACTGCTCAAAGGGATGGCATGACGCTGATCTGCGTTGTTATGGGAGCAGAGAACAGGGACGTGCGTAATCAGATCGCAACGCAGCTTTTTGATTGGGGATTTTCTAATTTTGGCTTGTTCGCCATGGAACAAGGAGAACTGACGGGTATTCCCGTCAAAGGCGGAACTGTCAATACTGTGACAGCGCAGCACAGCGGCTTTTATTGTGTTTTACCTAAAGAAAAGATATCACAGATAAAAACCGAAGCCGTCATGGAACAAGAATTCTTTTCGGCTCCCTTGCACATGGGGGATAAACTTGGCAAGGTGGTATTTTCGATTGACGGTGAGCAGATCGGCAGTGTCAGCATTCTGAGTGCTCAAAACGTATCTAAAATATCGTTTTGGGGCGTTCTTTGCAGAATCATTGCAAAATTTCTGTTGATTTAATAAAAAAATGCGCTTTCGGGGACTTGAAAAATCAAGTGAAATAGAGTATAATATAGTCATACGCCTGTATGGCGAATTTCAGAAAAAGGCGGTATAACATGGCTATCCGACTGAACGACACTTATCTCAACGGATTTATCCGTGAGCAGGAGTACAAAGCAATTCAACCCCAGGTAACTGCTGCACACAAAATGCTGGTGGAAAAGACCGGTCTTGGCAATGATTTCCTTGGCTGGACTACGCTGCCGGATGATTATGACAAGCAGGAATTTGCAAAGATCAAGGAATGCGCAGAAAAGATTCAAAAATCTTGTGATGTATTCATCGTGATCGGCATTGGCGGCTCTTATCTTGGCGCACGTGCGGTGATAGAGTATCTGAAATCTCCCTTATATAACAGCATGAAAAAGGACACCCCCGATATCTATTTCGCAGGCTGCAATATCAGTGCAGCTTCGATCGCGGAGCTGTTGAGCATTTGCGAAGGCAAGGATGTTTGTATCAACGTAATTTCCAAATCCGGCACGACGACCGAGCCTGCCGTCGCATTCCGCGTGTTCCGCAATATGCTGGAGGAGAAATACGGTGAAGATGGTGCAAAAGAACGTATTTTCGTGACCACAGACCGTCAAAAAGGCACGCTGAAGGCATTTTCCGATCAAAAGGGCTACCAGACCTTTGTGGTGCCTGATGACGTTGGCGGCAGATTTTCGGTGCTCACAGCTGTAGGTCTTTTGCCGATCGCTGTTGCAGGCATTGACATTGATGCACTCATGAAGGGTGCTGACGATGCAAGACTTGCGTATTCCGATGACTGCATCTGCAAGAACGATTGCTACAAATACGCTGCTATCAGAAACATTCTGTACAGAAAGGGAAAGACCACAGAAATTCTTGTTGGTTATGAAACCTATGCACAGATGTTCAATGAATGGTGGAAACAGCTGTACGGTGAGAGTGAGGGGAAGGATCAGAAGGGTATTTTCCCGGCATCTGTAATTTTCTCAACCGACCTGCACTCCTTGGGCCAGTATATTCAGGATGGCATGCGTAATCTGTTTGAAACCGTTATCTCGATTGAGAACAGTGACGTAACCTTTGAGATCCCGAACGATCCTGCGAACGTGGATGGCTTGAACTTCTTGTCCGGTGTGGATCTGAATGTTGTTAAGAAGACCGCAATGCAGGGAACGCTGCTTGCGCACGTTGATGGCGGCGTGCCCAATATTCTGATCGAGGTCGAGGATAGAAGCGCGCACTCGCTTGGCTATATGATTTACTTCTTTGAACTTGCTTGCGCGATCTCCGGCTACATGCTGGGCGTCAATCCGTTCGACCAGCCCGGCGTTGAAGCGTACAAGAAAAACATGTTTGCGCTGCTCGGAAAGCCCGGTTACGAGGAAATGAAGCAAAAACTTGAAGCAAGATTGGGATAATTTTTCAAAAAGGTCTTGTAATATTTCAAAATATACTGTATAATGTAATAAAGCATACTATGGAGGTCTAAATACATGCTCAAATTGCTCATTGGTGTTAAAGGCACCGGAAAAACAAAGACTTTGATTGAACTGGTTAACGACGCACTTTCCAAGACTCACGGCGACGTGGTCTGCATTGAAAAGGGTGTTAAACTGAGATACGATGTCAAGTATCAGGCAAGACTGATCAATACCAACGAATATCTCGTATTCGACGGTGAGTCCCTGTATGGCTTTATCGCAGGCATTCTCGCAAGCAACCACGACGTGTCTGATCTGTTTGTAGACTCTGCACTCAAGATCTGCAACGAGGACCGTGCTGCATTCGAGAAGATGGTTCTGGCTGTTGACGAGCTCTGCTCCAAGATGAACGTCAATGTTGTCATGACTTCCTCTCTGCCTGTAGAAGAAGCTTCCGATACGATCAAGAAGTATCTGTAATGTCTTTATGAAAAAAGAGGCGCATGCCTCTTTTTTCATCTTTGAAGGAGAAATAAAATGAAAAGCCTTGCACTTAAAACGTATCGGATCACCGATATCAAGTTTCAGAACCACGCTGTTGCTGCAGGAAAGACAAAGCTGGAAACCAAATATACATATCAGGTGAAGTTTGCGAACAATAATACGTGCCGTGCCGAGATGAAGGTGACGGTTTCTGACCGTGAGAATCCCGAGCAGCTTACCTTGGAGCTGACCTTGGTTGGAGTGTTTGAAATTGCCGCTGATCATGATAAGGAGCTTTTACACAAGGAGTCCTTTAAGGAGCTTTATCCTTACGTAAGAGCTGCGGTTTCCACGATTACGGCAAACACGGGAATATTGCCCATCATTATTCCCGAGGTGGATATCGACAATCAGGATATCTACAGATATAATCCCGAGTTGTTTTCAAATAAATAATTTTAAGAATTTTTCAAAAAGGGGTTGCAATTCGCTGGTATTTGTGATATAATACCAAGCGTTCGGAGGCGTAGCTCAGTTGGTCAGAGCGCACGGTTCACATCCGTGAGGTCATGGGTTCGAGCCCCCTCGTCTCCACCATAAAAGAATAAAGGGTACGCGATGCGTACCCTTTATTCTTTTATGCTGCAGCCGACACGGCTCAGAACCCCACCAACCGCAGCAAACGCTGCGGTTGGTTACATTTGCGCGGATGACTTGAAAGTAAAGCCGAGTAACATCCGCAAATTCGGGTTCTGAGCCCCCGTATCATTTATGCTGCTGCCAAGACATCTCAACACAGCACTTGAAAAACTCGAAGTATTATGATATAATAACAGCATAAAAGCAGCATTACCAACTACCGCCCAAAGAAAAAAGGAGAATAATAAATGAGTGCCGGGAATAATGAAAGCCCGGACTGGATCTGCCTCAAGGGCAAGCAAGGCTTGATAAATATATCAGGGACTTTGAGGCCTTAGTGGCAAAATACAAGGCGGAATTACAGTGATCTACAGCATATCGGGCAAATACAAAAGACTATCCTTGAGAACCATGTAGTTTTGGAGAACACTTGATTCGTTACCGATACCTATACAGATGTTCTGTTTTTCTTCATCTTGTATAAATATTGGCAGTCCCGATTCAAAAGAAATCCTTTTTGCAATCTGTTTGTGATAAGCCCTGCTTCCCGAATACACACCTGGGGCATTTCCGTTAAAGTCAATGCAAAGGTTTGCTGTCCGGCAAAAACTCGGATCGTTTGTGAATATCATACTGTTTTTTCGATAATAACTCTGCTGTTTGGGATAAGTCGGATCGTAGCCATGTCGTTCTGTGAGCCAAGGAGTTGCTAC
>JAZUSJ010000263.1:0-13116 GCA_045606685.1 Eubacteriales bacterium | reverse complement strand
ACCGTACGCGGTAGGCAGCACGGATACACGGATATCGTACTCTCTGCCGTCCACGAGATAGGTCATTCTGCCGTCCTGCGGCTTTCTCTTTTCCGAGATATCCATGCCCGACAGGATCTTGATTCTGGCAAGCACGGCCCCCGTCAATTCACTCGAATACGTATGCTTGACGTACATGACACCGTCAATACGGAAGCGCACGCGCAAATGCTCCTGCAGCGCCTCGAAGTGAATATCCGACGCTCTCTGACGCGCTGCCTGCTCAAGCAACGTGTTGACCAGCACGACGATAGGCGCCGAGCTGACGTCCTCACCGCGCTCCTCCTCAACGGCAGCCGCATTCTTGCTTCTCTCTCTTTGGAACTGGTCAACCGCCGAACGCATCGTTTCCGAGCCATAGCACTTGTCGATGGCGTTCATGATCTCGGTCGCGGTGGCCACGACAGGCTCGATCTGCATGTGAGAGAGCAGCTCCACGTCCTCGATCGCGCCCGCATTCATGGGATTGAACATAGCCAGTTTCATACGTGCAGGCACGTCCTCGGTCAGAGAAACCGGAACGACACGGTGCTTTTTGAGCACGCCGATGTCCACGCAACGGATCAGATCGTAATCCAGCTCCTTGCCCTCCAGCTCCACCAACGGCAGCCCATACTTATAGGCGACTGCGTTTGCGATGTCCTTCTCTGCCGCAAACTCGCGCTCCAGGATCATTTCCTGCTCGCTCTTGCCCGTTCTGCCCGCCTGCATGATCTCGGAGATCTTTTTGGCCTGCTCACGAGTCATCTGGTGGTTATCTACAAGAATCTCACTGATTCTCTTTTTGGATGTCATGCTGTATTCCCCTCTCGTTATCCGTATGATAAGGCAGCGCCACCTTCATGGTGAAGCTGTTGCCGTTGACCTGGGACGCCATAGCACCGCCGTTGCGGCGGCAAAGGCCGCGGATGATGCTCAGGCCGTAGCCATGCGTTGTGCCGTCCCGTTTGGTGGTCAGATACCTGCCGTTCTCCTCGATGAAAAAGCCGTCGCAGGAGTTGATACAGGTGAAATATACCTTGTTTTCGTCGACTGTGATCTCAAGACGTACCCAGCGCTTATGCGCATCGGTCAATCTGTCACAAGCGTCAAACGCATTCTGCAGAACGTTGTTGAGTAACGAGCAAAGATCCGAATCCGAGATCTGCAGCTCGGGCAGCACGGCCAGATCCGTCTGCAGCGAGATCTGCTTGGCCTCTGCCTTTTTGGAAAAGCTCATGACGATATAGTCGATCATGAGATTGTTGCTGTATTGCAGCGGTGCGATAGCCTGCCCTGCTGTCTGCAGCTCCTGCAGATATTCGCCCAAGCGCTCGTATTCGCCCTGACTGTACAGCATGTGGCATGCATTGATATGGTGCATGGTATCGTGCTTGACGCGACGCACCTCGTCGATCCTCTCACGCACGGCCACCGCATAGCCCTGCGCGGATTCCTTTTCATAGTTAAGCACACGAATGACCGTTTTGTTATGCAGCGTTTCTGTGACGAAGCGGATGCACAAGATCAGGATAATATTGATCAGCACCATGCGCTGCAAATAAAACTCACGAAGAGGATGCAGATTGAAACCGTCAATGATCTCGGTAATCACAAGGCGTTGCATATACAATCCGCCGCCGTCGCTGATCAGAGCGATCAGCGTCATTGCCACCATGGCCACAAGCTCGATGACCATAAACGGGCAGAACCAACGGTAAAAGCCATTTCCTCGCTTGGCCTCTTGAAAGCCCACGATCAGAACACCGATCAGCGCACCTGCAAACAGCAGGTCCGATACCAGCGCAACGTATGTAAACACCTGCGGGAACAGTCCCGTCACCGAGAGGAGCGCATAGACCGCACAGACAGCGTATTCAATGACCAGCACGCTGCGCAAAAAGCTGCGGTACCGTTCGGTCTTGGTATACAGGCACAAAAGCAACGGTATGGTGGAGAGCTGATACAGCGTATCCGACATCATGCCCACCAGATATTGCAGCGAGCCGCTGCCCGAATTGAACAGATCCAGACCGTAGAGAATGTAAAAGCCCAGACTCCACAGGATCAGCAGTATATAGTAATCCGAGACGTTGTCCGTCCACATCTGGCTCAGGAACGCAAAGCAGCACAGGGCAAACATCAAAAGCAAAAAGGACATCAGCACATAGTCGTCCAGCACCACGTAGATCAGGCCGTCCGAATTCTCCGGATCGGTGATCACCCCATAGAAATCCCCGGAGGTAAAGTATGCATCTGCAAATCGGCCGAACAGGACACACACAATGACAAATATCAGCACAAACAGCACAGTCCACAAAAGCGCCGGTCGTTTATCTTCCCACGCGTTTTTGACCTTGCTTCGGATAGCTTCCTTTTTCACGGTCCGTCCCCCTTCCTGCAAATTCGCTTGAATGAATCGCACACAGTACCTGCATTATAATTCTTCATCATATTCTAACACATAACCCTTCCCTTGTCAAGTTTTTCGCATGAACAGACACGTTTACAGCACCAAAAGGCAGGTAAAAATCTCTTTACGGCACATAAGTTTCCACATTTTTCCACCGAAACACGATCAGCACGAAAAAACAGGAAAAATCTGCGGCTTGAAACAGGCCAAAAGCAGGCAGGATTCAGGTGCGGAATGATGTCCGGATTTGTCGTCCGCACGCACAGTTTCGCCTGCGAAGTGTGGGGGAAATCGCGAGAAACCGGGCAAAAGCGCGAAGCACATCGGCTCTTGCGGAGTGCTTTATCTTTGCGAAATTATTCGCTTTTTGGTTTATTTTGTAACTGTTTGTTTATTTTGCCAAAGGCGGAAAAGCTTGTTATTGACGCCAAAGCAGCTGCATTTTTCGCCAAAAAAACGTGGAGGACGGCCATAGCCGTCCTCCGCGAACATTGCGTATTCTGCTCAGATTTTATGCGTCCTCGTCCTCATCCTCGTCCGCCTGTCCCGCCTGCAGCTGCGCCTTGATCATCATGTCCTTGACCTTCATCAGGCGCGTGGTATTGCCACGGTCGTTTTCATCCAGCTTCATCTTGATGGACTTGATGGTTGCCAGGTACTTGGGGATCATGATATACTCCAGCGCATTGACACGGCGACGCGTTTTTTCGATCTCCTGCGCCAGCATCTGCACGGTCTTCTCACTCTGCGCAAGGGCCACAAGATCCTCCAAGATCCCGCTCATTTGCGCCAAGGAGGCGTCAAGCTCACCCGAGGTAAACGCAAAGCCGTAATTATAGCTGTCCTGCCCGTCCTTGCCCATCACCTCCAGGGTGAATTCGGGGACGGTCACGCTCATGATATTTCGGTAACGCACGTCCAGCTTGCCCTGCTTTTTGGGCAGCATGAGCGATTCCTCCATCACCAGCGGTCCCGATACTGCGCCCGCGATCGAAAGGCTGCCGTACACGCCCGAAAGCGATGCCTCGACCTTTTCTCTGAGCTCTTTATTCTGCCGCACGGTTTCCAGGAACTGCTTCATCAGGCCGTCACGCTTGTCCTTGAGAAGCTTGTGGCCTCTGCGGGCATTTGCGTAGCGCGTCTGCATTTTTTTCAGCTCCATACGCGTCGGATTGACGTTGTAGGTTTGTGCCATAATTGCCTCCGTGCCGTCCTCTTTCGGGCGGCTTGCTTTGTTCGATCTTACTTTGTAGGCCAGTACTTATCCACGTACTGGGGCTTGATACGCTTCATCTCGGACTTGGGAAGGATGCTCAGCAGCTCCCAACCAATATCCAGCGTTTGTTCAATGGTTCTGTCCTCATAGAAGCCCTGGTTGATAAACTTCTCCTCAAAGGCCTCCGAGAACTTGGCGTAAAGTCTGTCCATGGGAGTCAGCGCAGCTTCACCCAGCACCACCATCAGTTCCTTTGCCTCCTTACCTCTTGCATAAGAGGAGAACAGCTGGTTGAGCACGCCCGAGTGATCCTCACGCGTCTTTCCTTCGCCAATGCCCTTGTCCTTCAGACGCGACAGCGAGGGCAGCACGTCCACAGGCGGCATATATCCCTTGCGGTACATCTCGCGCGACAGAATGATCTGTCCCTCGGTAATATATCCAGTCAGGTCGGGGATGGGGTGCGTCTTATCGTCCTCGGGCATGGAAAGGATGGGGATCATGGTGATCGAGCCGTCCGAGCCCATTTTTCTGCCCGCTCTTTCATACATGGTAGCAAGGTCGGTGTACAGATAACCGGGATATCCGCGTCTGCCGGGAACCTCCTTACGAGCAGCGGACACCTCGCGCAGTGCCTCTGCATAGTTGGTAATATCGGTCATGATGACCAGCACGTGCATGTTGCACTCAAACGCCAGATATTCCGCAGCAGTCAGTGCCATACGGGGCGTGGAGATTCTCTCAATAGCGGGGTCGCTTGCCAGGTTGATAAACAGCACGGTACGATCGATCGCGCCTGTCTTTTTGAAATCCGAGATAAAGTAATCGGCCTCCTCAAAGGTAATACCGATCGCGGCAAACACGACCGCAAACTTGGAATCGCTGCCGCGCACCTTTGCCTGACGCGCGATCTGCGCTGCCAGGTTTGCGTGAGGCAGGCCCGAGCCGGAGAAGATGGGCAGCTTCTGACCTCTGACCAGCGTATTAAGGCCGTCAATGGTGGAAATACCGGTTTGAATAAATTCCGAGGGGTAATAGCGTGCCGCGGGATTGATGGGCGTACCGTTGATATCCAGCGACTTCTCGGGGATCAGCTTGGCACCGCCGTCGATCGGCTCACCCATACCGCTGAACACGCGTCCGAGCATATTGGGGGATACGGGCATCTGCACGCCGTGTCCCGTAAAGCGCACCTTGGAGTGTGCCAGGTTAATGCCTGCGGAGGATTCAAACAGCTGCACCAGTACGTTTCTGCCGTTGACCTCCAGCACGCGGCAACGGCGCACGCTGCCATCGGGCAGCTCGATCTCGCCAAGCTCGTCGTACTTGACGCCCTCAACCTGCTTGACCAGCATCAAGGGGCCGGCAACTTCTTCTATAGTTCTGTATTCTCTGATCATGATTGCAATCCTTTCTCTGCCTTACTCTCTTGCCAGAGCGTCCAGCTGATTGGAAATTTCTTGCTTGATTTTTTCGGATTCTGCCTTATAATCCGCGTAAGGAACAGCCTTGAAACGGCCGATCTGCTCGCGCACGGGCAGCGTGGAGATCTCCTCGATGTCCGCACCCTCGGCAACTGCACGGGCAGCCTTTTGCTCAAAGTCAAATACCAAGGTCAGCATTTCGTACTGCTTGTCCAGCTGGGTATATCCGTCCACCTCGTCAAAGGCAAACTGCTGCAGGAAGTCCTCACGCACGCTGCGCGCGATCTCCAGCGTCAGTCTGTCCTCGCTTGACAGCGCATCCATACCGACCAGCTGTACGATCTCGTTAAGCTCCGCCTCTTGCTGCAGGATCTTGAGGCACTTGCCCGTCATATCCATCCAACGTGCGGACACGTTCTGTGAGAACCAATCGCTCAGGCGATCGCGGTACAAGGAGTAGGAATTGAGCCAGTTGATGGCCGGGAAATGACGCTTGTAGGCCAACGAGGAATCCAATCCCCAGAAGACCTTGACGATACGCAGCGTTGCCTGGGTAACAGGCTCGGAGATATCACCGCCCTGCGGAGAGACTGCACCGATGGCGGAAAGCGTACCGATTCTGGCATCCGAGCCAAGGCAAACTACCTTGCCCGCTCTTTCGTAGAACTGCGCCAGACGGCTGGTCAGGTAAGCGGGATAGCCCTCCTCACCCGGCATTTCCTCAAGTCTGCCCGACATCTCGCGCAAGGCCTCTGCCCAACGGGAGGTCGAGTCTGCGATAACGGCTACGTTATAGCCCATATCGCGGTAATATTCTGCAATGGTAATACCCGTATAGATCGAAGCCTCACGTGCCGCAACAGGCATATCCGAGGTGTTTGCGATCAGTACGGTACGCTCCATGAGCGATTTTCCCGTTCTGGGGTCGGTCAGCTCGGGGAACTCACGCAATACGTCAGTCATTTCGTTGCCGCGCTCACCGCAGCCGATATAGATCACGACGTCCACGTCACTCCACTTTGCCAGCTGATGCTGCACCACCGTTTTGCCTGCGCCGAACGGGCCGGGTACGCAAGCCGTGCCGCCCTTTGCGATGGGGAAAAGCGCGTCGATCGAGCGCTGACCTGTGATCATGGGCTCTGCGGGAGGCAGCTTTTCGGCATAAGGTCTGGACACACGCACCGGCCACTTTTGTGCAAGGAAGATCTCCTCGATGGTGCCGTCGGGACGCTTGATCTTACCGATACGGTCGGTCACGCGATAATCCCCCTCCACCAAGTCCACAATGGTGCCGGTCATGCCGGGAGGTACCATGATCTTGTGGGTAATGACCTCGGTCTCCTGTACGGTACCGTACACGTCACCCGGGCCGACCTTGTCGCCAAAAACGTGTGCGGGCGTAAAGTGCCAGTACTTGCTGCGATCCAGCGCGGGCTCATCAATACCCTTGGCAATGTTGGCACCGTAGCGCTCCTTGATCGCCTCCAGAGGACGCTGAATGCCGTCGTAAATATTGGAAAGCAAGCCGGGGCCAAGCTCAACCGACAAGGGCGCACCCGTGGACACGACCTTATCACCGCGGCCAATGCCTGCAGTTTCTTCGTATACCTGAATGGACGCACGGTCACCGTGCATCTCAATGATCTCGCCGATCAGACGGTCCTTTCCGACGCGGACAACGTCAAACATATTCGCTTCACGCATCCCCTCTGCCACAACAAGCGGGCCGGATACCTTGAGGATCTTTCCTTCTACCATATCTGATACTCCTTATTCCTTAAACAATATGTCAGCGCCAACCGCTCTTTCCACGGCCTTTTTGACCTGCGAAAGGCCATATCCCGTGGTTCCGTTTCGTCCGGGGATGCAAATGATCGCCGGCGTAGGCACGTCCTTATATTTTGCGATGTCCTCCTCGAGGGCGATCGCGAAGTTTTCCACGATAAATATGATGGCGTATTCACCATCCTTGGCAAGCGTGTGCAAAAGCGTTCTTGCGCTGTCTGCGTCCTCTGCCTCATGCACGGCAAAGCCGAGTGCCATATAGCCGATCACGCTGTCACGCTCACCGATCATTCCGATCTTATACATAGCTTGTCCTGATCCTTTCCCGAATAGTTTCCGGCTTCAGTCCCGCATTTTTTGCAGCAACGACGATACGGATATTCTTGACCGCATATTCCTGTGCGTAGAAGTACGCTGCAGCAACGGATGCACCGAAGGTGGTATATTTCACCTTACGCACCTGCTCCATAAAGAAATCGTCTGCCAATCTCTCCGCACTTGCCGCTGTTTTGTCACTTTGGCGCAAGGCATCGGCAAATCTGTCGTATTCGGTACGGGCAAGCAGGCCGATCAATGCATCCTCGCCCTCTCTGTATGCCTGCATCAGCTTTGCCGTATCCAGCATACCACCCGCAAGCAATGCCTGATCCAACAAGATCTCTCCCTGCTCCCCTGCCTTCATGCGCACAAGACGCAGGCAGATCATCAGGTTGACAAGGTCAATGCGCGTGCGCACAAAGCCGATGTGAACGTCATCTCCGCCCATCTTGGCACAAGCAAGCATGTCCGCATAGCAGGCCTTGTCCAAAATCAGATCGATCGCGCGCGGATTTGCCGTTTTGGCATACGCCTCGACGGCCTGCGCAGCAGCCTGCGCCATTGCGGCAGGCAGGAGCGAAAAATCACCCGATTCGGGCATTTTTACAACATCTGCAACGCTCACAGAGCCAAGCGCGATCATCATGGGCGCAGCATTCAGCTTGCGCAGATGGCACTTGATGGCAGCTTTGATATTATGGCAATCATACGGATACCGCAAAAAATCGTACAGCTCGGGCACGGGAACAGCCTCCAGCACGTCCTTCAGGGCATTTTCCAGAATGCCCTGAAGCGTCGGCTCGGAAAGCACGCTTCCCCGCTCGTCCCGAATCAGCGTAACGCCGTATTCCTCCAGACGTGCATACAGCTCGTCCATGCTTGCGGCGTCCGCCAAATGCTCGATGCGCTCTCTGCCCACGATGCCGTTTTCCAGCGCGCGCACGCGGGAGGTCGCATACATATATGCGGATTGTTGTGGATTTTTCGACATAGGTCAAGCAACCTTTCCAAAAAAGAAGTGTGTGTAGCGGCAGTGCCGCCTCGTCAGGATTTATTCTGATCCTTATACAGGATCTGCTGTACGCGAGGCTCCAGCTCCGGGCGGATCGCCGCCAGGATCATGGAGAACGCGCAGTTTATCTCAATATCTCCGCAGCGCAGCACAAGGCCTCCGTCAATCGGGACGGATTCACTGGAAAGCTTCAGCTTTACAGCCATATCCGCAGGGATCTTGCCTGCAGCAGCGGCATTTCTGATGCCAAGCATCAGCATGGGAGCTACGTCCGCACCGTCACGTGCGTTGAGCATCAGCTCGTAATACGCGGGGGCGATCTCCTCACCGTAAAGGCGTATGCTGTCGCGCTCGGATTCTCTTTGCGCATTCAAGGTCTTGCACAAAAGCGAGAGTAAAAGGGCAGCGTATCTTTCGCGATCCATGTCATAGATCTCCTGCATCGCGCGATCAAATGCACGCTCGATCATTTCACTCTTGGCGGCAAGCTCGATATTTCTTCTTGTCATAGCAGCGCTCGATTTTGCACGGATGACTAAGCTTTCGCCCTCTTTTTCGGCATCTGCGACCATGCGGTCGCAGGCTGCCTGCACCTCGGTCAGATTCTTTGCTCTGATATCAAGGCTCTTTTCGGTGGCTTCATCCAAAATCTCCTGTGCCTGTGTGCGGGCGTCCTCTATGATACGGGAAGTGATTTTTTCAAGTCCTGTCATGATTTTTCCTCAATTCTCAATCTGTGTGCGTGGCATCCGCCACAATTCGGGCCAAAATCAGCCGATCAGTACAAGCAGAACGGAAATCAGCAGTGCAAAGATTGCGTAAGTCTCAACCAGTGCTGCGGAGGTAACCGCCTTCATAACCTGATCGGGACGCTTGGACAGCAGATTGACGCCGGCAACGGATACTCTTGCCTGCTTGAGTGCGGAGATCATACCAACGATACCGATGGGCAGCGCACTCATCAGATAGTAAGCACCCTCCTCAACGGACAGCGCCAAAAGTCCCTGCATGCCTTCAGTAAACAGGCCGCACTTGAACACGATTACAAACGCGATCACCAGACCGTAAATACCCTGCGTCATGGGAAGTGCCATCAGAAGAAATGCCTTACCGAACATGTTGGGGTTCTCGGAAAGCAGGCCTGCGGTTGCTTCGCCAACCATGCCAACGCCCCTGGCAGAGCCGATGCCTGCAAGGCCGACTGCAACAGCTGCACCCAGAATGGCAAGCGCGCCACCGTTGAAGATCATGGACAGCAGCTTGGGTGCCTGCTCGGTCTGCTCGATCATGCCGGGCTGACCGGGAGCAACGGGCTCTTCTGCTGCGAATGCTCCAATGGAAAGAACGAGTGCCAGGATGGCGGTCATAACGATAGTCAAAAGAATTGTCTTTTTCATGATATTTATTTCTCCTTAAAAATATTTGAATGAAATTTTATTGATCCGTATAACGGTCCGAGGGCGCTATGGGGGCAAAGCCCTCGCCGCCGTCCTCAAAGAATTTCCCGAAGAACTCCAGATACTGAAGTCTGCTGGTATGCACGAACGAGCCAAGCACGTTGAGTGCCATGTTGACCGAGTGACCGATCAGGGACACGGCAAGCAGGATCAAAAATCCCCAGAAGCCCGACACGAACATAGTGCCGACCATATTGACAACCTGCGCAATGACCGCCGAAGCAAGTCCCAACGCAAGAATTCTTGAATAAGATAGCAAATCTGCCGCATAGTTGATGGCATCGTACAGCCCAAGCAACCCCTTGAAGAATTTCATAATGGGATTTTTGGCGCTTCTGCCCGCGGTGCATACGATCATCAGCACGCCAAGCGCGATCATGACAATGCCTGCGATCTTGTGTAAGAACACCACGCCGATGCCCGCAAAGATGATCAGCCAAGAGCCGACATCAAAAATAGCCGCGAATACGTGCTTGTCCTTGCAAAGCAGCACGAACTTGACGATCATGCCTGCGATCAGATGCACGGCACCGATGCCAAGAGAGACCACCAAAAAGGCCATGGGATTGGACATCGGGTTAAGCAGGATCGGCTCACCGCCAAGGCTAAGCTGCACACCGTTGAAGAACGGCACGGCAGCGATCGCCGCTTCGGTCGTGGGATACAGCTTGAGCAAGTTGACCATGATGGCATACGGCATATCGCCAAACCAGCCGCCAAAGATCACACCGCATATCACGCACGCAATACCGCAATAGCCAAACATATTGAAGGTGCGGCGCATGCCGTCACGCATCTTGACGATGGGCGGGATCAAAAATCCGCCAAGTGCCAGAAGCGCTCCGTAGCCCACGTCGGCAAACATCAAACCAAAGATCAGGAAGTAGAAAATACTCATGACCATGGTGGGATCGTACGTGCCGTACTTGGGGTAGGAATACATGCCCACAACCCATTCGAAATTCTGTGCAAATTTATTGTTGCGCAGCAGCACGGGAGGCTCTTCCTCAGGTGCAGGCTCTTCAAACACAAAGGCACATTCCGCCTCGTCCAAGGTCTCTGCAACCTTGTCTACCGTCCGTAAGGGCGCCCAGCCCTGCAGCACAGCGCAATAGCCTGTCTGCGCAAGCTTCTGCTTGGCAACGACAGCGGTCAGATTGGAGTTTTCCAGATCCCACAGCATCTCAAGATCGTCCAGCATGCCTGCGATCTCGGTAAATTGCTGCCTGATCTGCGCAAGCTCATCCTGCAGCACCGCGCAAGCCTGTTTATGATCGTCGTATTCTTTTCTGGCAGGTGCCGAGAATTCCTTGAGTGAAGCTCGAAGAAATCCGTACTCACTCAGCACGCGCTGCACCGCAGCGGCATATGCACGGTGATACACAACAGACGCATATTCACCGTCATTATCCGTAAACACACCCTCAGCCAGCGCACAATGCTCAGCAAGTGCCTCGTTGACGGCCGCCAGCTTGGTTTTGGGCGGGAATGAGCCCAGCTGCACCTCGCAGCTTTGCGTCGCCTCAGTCCCCAGCGGCACCGTGTAGGTCAGCCAAGGAGCCAGCGTGTGCATGCGCGCCATGAGTGCAACCATCTCTGCGTTGCATGCATTCTCGCGCTGCTTGAGCGCCAGCGTGCGCTCAACGGCCTTTGTTGCGGCGTCATACCGCTCGGCCATAAATTTTTCCGTATCCAGCTGTTTTCTGGTTTGCACCAGTCCTTTTCTCTCGGAGAATTTGGCAAGGATCTCCAAAGCGTCCCCTGCGGCAGTCACGCGCCGCTCGGCATCCGCTCGTTGCGCGTCACAATTCATACGCGCAAGCACCTCGTGCGCATTCTCCACCTCTCGCACCTGCACACAGCGCAAGCGCATCAGTCGGTGTATCAGCGCGTCGGCCTGATCCTTGGGGGCAAACACAGTCAGCTTTCGCATCGTGCTTACTGACATTGCTCCATGATCCCCCAGACGATTGCCTTGACCGCCTCTTCCATATGAAGCTCGGCCATATGATTCATGCTTTCCGCGTCCTGCTGCGCACTCTCCAGGCTTCTTTGCAAGATCAGCTCGCTGCGGCTTTGCATATCATCCAGCATCGCGCGCAAGCTGCTTTGTGTTTCCTGCTCAATCCGCTCGCGGTCCTCATTGCTCTTTTGTTCGGTCTCGGCATACATGGCTTGCGCCCTTTCCTTAGCTGCTTCGATGATCTCGGCAGCCTGTGCCTCGGCCTGTGTGATCTTCAGAATCGTTTCCTTTGACAAAAGGTTCACCGTCCTTTTTTATTTGATTCCGTGCGGCCAACGATATTTCGCCGCTATAAAGTATATTTTACCATAAAATCCTTACGAATGCAAGAGATTTCATTTATTTTTTCCGGAAAACCGTCAAGTTTTCAATGCATTCATATATGATTGGCACTTTCTGCAAGGATGGGCACAACATCCTGCATCGTCCCTCCCCTTCTCGGCACAAAATCAACCTGCAGTCCCGTGCGCAGCTCCGCATAGCCGTCCGCGCCCGCGTTGTGGTACAGTACAGCGCCGTCCTGATCCAGCCAGATCCCCTCGGGACGCTTACCACCCACACGAAGCGCACGCAAGGCAGGCACGTGTACAAGGAAATACTTGAGCGGAATGATGGCACCGCGCCCCATGTCCCACACCTCCGCACTGCGGTGGCAGATCGGATACTCGCCCGTCACACCGCTGTTTTTGATGCTGTCGGTCACCACCGATAAAAACTGCCCCCGCTGCCAAACCACCTGCGTTTGCATACGGCAGATCATGGGACGGAACCCGAACATGCGGTTTGACTTTTGCGCTGCATATTCCTCCCGCAAAGCCTTTCCCTGCTTATGCTCCGCCCATGAAAGATACGCCATGGCGGCATTCTCGTAGCACGCGTTGAATTTTTCAAAATCTCCGCCCTCTGCCCTGACAAAGGTAGCCTGCGCTCGCAGCACCACAGCACCGCTCTGCATCACACACACCTGCTTTGTTGTTTGCTTGATCTGCATCATAATCCCCCCTTTGTTATGTTTTATTCACACAAAGGAAAGAATATGAAAAGGGAGCGCGTCAACAATGGGTGATATCCTTATCGGAGAAATAGAATAAGGGCAAGGGCGAAACCCTCGATAAAACAAAAGAGAGAGTAATGCGGAAGTAAAATCCGTAAAGCTCTCTCTTTTCTGCTTTTTTATAAGTGATATTCCGCTTAGAGTATCACGCCAAGACTTCTGCCTTTGTTTTTTACTTGTACGTCTGCGGAATTTCAGGATTGGGAGCGGATCAGGATGCAATCGTCGTCGATAAAATACTTGATCCTGCGCGGCTTGGCAACGCCCGTGCAAACGGGACAGCCGCTGCCCTTGAAGCGTGTGCGCGCGTAAACGTAGGCCTCCCACACGTGATTGTCGGAGCAATGCCACCAGACCTTCTTGTTAGAGCCAAGAGTGACGTCGGACGGCGTCAAG
>JAZUSJ010000262.1:0-2015 GCA_045606685.1 Eubacteriales bacterium | reverse complement strand
TCGCTTCGCTCCGTCTCCCCGATGGGGAGAAAGGGATTCCTTGCCCTACGGGAAGGACAGCTTAAAATTGTTCTGAGCGGTTTTATGGGGACCTCATCCGTCGCCTGCGGCGCCACCTTCCCCAGCGGGGCAAGGCTTTTTTGCGTGCCCGAATTCTTCGGTCTACTTCAAAGGGATATTACCGTAATTTGCGGGGCGACGTCCTCGACGCCCCGGCCTACATAAACAAATCTTTTCGCAATACGATAAGTTCTTTGTACCTTCCCGGGCTGTCGGGGACGTCAGCCCCTACCGATGGACTGTTTACGCAGTCCAATAGTGCCCCGCTTTTGGCTTCTATTTGACACGAGCAAAAAAACTCTACATCCATTCAGGCGTATTTTCAACACTTTTATTTATTTTGTTATATAATAGTTTTGCAAACCCCTATATTCGCCAAGCCACACGGGTTCAAGCTCCGATTACTGCGACACAAAAACAGCAGGTGCAAGCCTGCTGTTTTTGTATTTATATCGTTCAAAATACCTTAGAACAATCCCGTAATGGTGCCGTTTGCATCCACGTCGATCTTCTCTGCCGCGGGAACCTTGGGAAGTCCGGGCATGGTCATGATATCGCCCGTCAGCACGACCACAAAGCCTGCGCCTGCGGACACCTTGACGTTCTTGACCGTGACCGTAAAGTTCTCGGGCGCGCCCAGCTTGGTCATGTCATCCGAGAAGGAATACTGCGTCTTTGCCACGCAAATGGGGCACTTATCAAAGCCAAGTGCGGTCAGTTCAGCGATCTGCTTCTGCGCTGCGGGCAGAATGGAAATGCCTGCACCGCCGTATACTCTCTTAACCACAGCCTCGATCTTATCCTGAATGCTGCCGTCCAGCTCGTAGGAGAAGGTGAAGTCGCCCTTCTCTTCCTCGCACAATCTGACCACCTCGGTAGCCAGAGCCACGCCGCCTTCACCGCCCTTTGCCCAAACCTCGGACAAAACGACGTTGACGCCAAGCTCACGGCACTTGCGGATGATCTCCTCCACCTCTGCATCGGTGTCGGTGGGAAAACGGTTGACGGCTACCACGCAGGGCAGCTTATACACGTTCTTGATATTGGAAACGTGGCGAAGCAGGTTGGGAAGTCCCTTGCCCAGTGCCTCAAGATTCTCGGTACCCAGCTCGGTCTTGGCAAGGCCACCGTGCATCTTGAGCGCACGGATGGTTGCAACAACGACCACTGCGTCAGGTGTCAGGCCGGCCATGCGGCACTTGATGTCCAGGAACTTTTCAGCACCCAGATCCGCGCCAAAGCCTGCCTCGGTGACGGTATAATCACCCAACTTCATAGCCAGCTTGGTTGCCATAATCGAGTTACAGCCGTGCGCAATGTTTGCAAAAGGACCGCCGTGTACCAGTGCGGGAGTCCCCTCCAGCGTCTGTACAAGGTTGGGCTTGATGGCATCCTTGAGCAGTGCCGCCATAGCACCAACAGCCTTGAGGTCGCCTGCGGTGACAGGCTTCTGATCATACGTGTAAGCCACGATGATGCGGGAAAGTCTTTCCTTGAGATCCTCGATCGAGGAGGCCAGGCAGAATACTGCCATGATCTCGGAGGCAACCGTGATATCATAACCGTCCTCACGGGGCGTGCCGTTGACTCTGCCGCCAAGGCCGTCCACAACGAAACGAAGCTGACGGTCGTTCATATCCACGCATCTCTTCCATGTGATGCGTCTGGGATCGATGTTGAGCGTGTTGCCCTGATAGATGTGGTTGTCAAGCATGGCAGCCAGCAGGTTATTTGCAGCACCGATGGCGTGGAAGTCACCCGTGAAGTGCAAATTGATATCCTGCATAGGCACGACCTGCGCATATCCGCCGCCTGCAGCACCGCCCTTGACGCCAAACACAGGGCCAAGAGAAGGCTCACGAAGCGCAACCATGACGTTCTTGCCGATCTTGCGCATACCGTCCGCAAGACCGATGGTGGTGGTGGTCTTGCCCTCGCCTGCAGGCGTGGGGGTG
>JAZUSJ010000261.1:0-11732 GCA_045606685.1 Eubacteriales bacterium | reverse complement strand
CCGCAAGGCTTCAATATCACTATCGCGGCAGCGATAATACCACTCCGACGCAGTCGGAATATCACTCATATCACAAAAAGAGAGAGCTTTGCAAAATTGTTTTTTCGCATTACTCTCTCTTTTTTTTGCGTATTCCTCAGCTCCATCGATACAGTCCTTGTTTTTTTATGATCAGCCACCGTTAAGCGGACGACAAAATCACTCAATCTTCGCCCCAAGGAACGAACACGGGCAGATTTTTGATGCCCAGAAGAGCTGCGTCACACACGTAAGGCAACACCGCCCACTGTAGGGCCGTGCATTGTCGGCATCGCTCGTCCAGGCAACCGCAACGCGCACATAACGGATGGCGTGGATCGGTGATCTTTCGGTTCATATAGGCATACTGGCGCGGCGGCTTGACCGGAGCTTCAAAGCTGCGCGATGCAACCACTACACCGCCCTGCTCCAAAAGGCTGCGCAAACGGACAAGTGCATCCACGGATGTCTCATCCGAGGTACGCAGGACCGCGTGCAATACGGCACATTCCGCATCCTGCAGCGCATACAGCCAACCGCTGCGTGCATGCGCACAGTTACGCATGACCGATATAAGCGTGACAAGGGCGAGAAACAACGCCTGTCCCGAAAGCTTCATCTCAGGCAAATAGTCCTGCCCTTTCATGGCGGGAAATTCCACCGTTCCCTCATCCATCAGCTCCACACCCCACAGCTCTGCCGCAAGCGCGATGCATTCGCTGATCTGATATGCGTTCCCTGCCGAATCGCAGGACGAGATCAGCAGTCTGACGGCCGCAGCCGCTATGACCGTTCGCTCAGTAGCCGCACGGTCACGTGCTTGCATGGCGGGTGCGATCATTGCAAAGCCTTCGTCTGTATACACCTTGCCAAATGCCTGTGCTGCCAACAGATAGGCCAGCGCAGGCAGTGAGATATGCGGCTTGATCACGATTGCAAAGCGTCCGATGCCGCCAAACACAGGCAACACCAACGCTCCGCCCTGCTCCGAAAGGCACACGGGCATGCTGTACAGCTGATGCTCATATACACGCCACCGACGCGCTGAGAGCCCCAGCAACGTAAGCAGATCGGGCTGCTTCTGTCCTCCGTCGGAAGATCGATACGCCAAGGGTACGCTTTGCGGCAGATTCAGGTCGTATACGTACACATCCTCGGCAAAACGCGCACTTGCGTCTGTTTTATTCACAGCGTCGTATCCAATCATCAGATCTTCCGCCCCTCTTGCAGCTGTCTGACCGTCCAGCCGTTGAGCATGCAATCATCCTCTGCCTGCAGCTCGGCAAGCAAGCGCAGGCGCATGGTACGCAGCACCTCGGCATATGCAGGATCCGAGATCACGTTTTTCAGCTCATAAGGATCGCTTTCCAGATCATAAAGCTCATCGGTATCGGTCAGATTCCAGCTGTATTTGATATTGCCCATGCGCAGCATTCTCTGCGAATAAAGCCCAAACTGCTGACCGTTGTAGGTCACCATCACGGCATCGCGATGCGCATCTGTCTTCCCTGTCAGCAGGGGCAAAAGACTCTTGCCCACCATGCCGTCCGCAGGCAGGCCGACAAGATCCATAATGGTTGCGGGAATATCCAGCGCGTTGGTATTCAAGGCGTGCGAGGTCAGCCCCTGCGCAAATCTCGCAGGACAATGCCACAAATGCGGAATGCGCGTGATCTCCTCATACATGGCATAGTGCTTATCCATCTGTCGGCGATCACCGCAATAGTCGCCGTGATCCGAGGTGTAAATGATGACGGTGTCATCCAGCTTGCCGTGTGCCTGCAGCCAATCGATCACGCGACCGATCGCATCGTCGATCTGTGAGATCCATGCATAATACCTTGCCACCACGGGCGCAAAGAAATCCCAATCCTTGTCCTCGGTATCCCAGTTGACGCGCTGCTGCCTCTGAATGTAGGGCTTATTTTCATACGCATCCTCAAAGCCGCCCCACATGGGGATGCTTGCGGCATCATACATATCCGCAAATTCACGTACGGGCGTGCAAGGCAGATGCGGCTCGGAAAGCTCCATCTGCAAAAGCCACGGACGCTCGTCCTGCCACGAGTCCATCAGAGAGATGATATGCCCTGCCGTCTGATGCGTGGGTGCAAATTCCTTATCCATATCGTAGACCTGTCCCCAAAAGCCGTTGGTCGGCACGCATTGCGGATATTTTTCGGCCATGGGGCGCACGATCTCGGAGCGCGGCACGTACACGTCGTAGCCCATAGACTGCGGTGTGGCATTGTAGCCGCCCTCCCAGGCACCAACCCAGCCTGTATGGTAGCCCAGCACGTCATGCAGCTGCCTTGCCCAGGAATCGCTGTCCGCAGGCAGCATACCCGTATAGATCTTCTGATTATAATTCCACAGCGCACCCAGCTTTTCGGCACGCTTGCCCGTCAGCATGCTCTGTCTGGAGGGGCAGCACACGGGAATGGGACAGTAGCTGTTTGTCAGATTGACACCGCCCTTGGCAAGGCGGTCAATATTGGGTGTGCTGACGGGATACTTCCCCGCATAGCCAAGGCAATCCCATCTTTGCTGATCCACGCAGATCCAAAGAATATTCGGGTGACTCATCGTGCATTTTTCTCCTTTTCGATCATATAAGTATATAGGCGCATCATGGCGCACTCGGTCTCTGACAGTATCACGTCGCGCATGCGTCGGCAGCCGCCACCGCACACAGGCAAAAAGCGGCAGGAGCGGCACAGCTCGGGTGCTGTGGGATGCTCGTCTGCAAAGCGTTGCATCCCCTCGCTGTGCAGCGTTTGCTGGATGGAATGCTTTTGCACGTTGCCCGTGCAATACTTTGGCAGCACGTAAAAATCGCAGGGATAGGTCGAGCCGTCAGCCTCCACGATCAGCTGCGGCGTGCAAAAGCCGCAAGCTCCGCAAAAACCGCCTCGGCCTTGCAGCGTGGCAAGTGCCTGATCAAATTCTCTGACCGAAAACGGCGGCTGCCCTCCTTTAAAATCCTCACGCCAAAGCCTGTAAAAGCCGATCAGAAATTGCCCCAAGGCCTCGGGCGTGGGCGCATATTTGCCGGGCGCGTCCTTTTCCAAGGGCGGCAGGCACGGGATCAGCTGCACGTGCGACACGCCCATCTTTTTATAGAATTTATAAAGCTGTGTCGGGTGACGCGCGGTATTTGCGCTGATGACCGTGAGCAAATTATAGCGCACACCGTATTTTTTCAGCTGCTCAATGCCGCGCATCACACGCTCATACGTTCCCTTCCCATCCGGGGTTTTGCGTGCCATATCGTGCAGGGCGCGATCCCCGTCCAGAGAAATCCCCACCAGCACGTCATGCTCGGCAAAGATGCTGCAATAGACGGCATCGGTCAAGACAAGCCCGTTGGTCTGCACGGCATAGGTCGCGTCAAGCCCCGCCTCTTTGACGTCCTCAAAGAAATCGTCAAAATGCTCCTGCCCCCAAAGCAGCGGCTCACCGCCCTGAAAGGCAAAATGCACGCGCCGCGCCCCGCTTTCCTTGACGCGCGCAATCAGCTGCCGCGCAGTTTTTTGGCTCATCCGGGTATTTGCAGGCGCGCCGTATTCCGCAAGATCGTGATAAAAGCAATAGTCACACGCCATCTGGCATAGCCCCGACACGGGCTTGATCATGACAGTCAATTCCTTCACAGCGCACCTCCTTTGATACGTTTTCTTTATTATACCATATCCCACAAGGGTTTGCAAGGGCTACGGAAAAGTTCTTTGCAGCGGACGGGACGTCGAGGGCGCCGTCCCCTGCAAACGGTGGAGTGGCCCTCACCTCGACAATCTCGCCTGCGTCAACACCCCCGTAGGGCCACCGTCCTCGACGGTCCGTGTACGTATAGGGCAAGAGCTTGCCCACCATACAAAAAGCGGCCGCGAAATCGCGGCCGCTTAACTTGCTTTAAATTAGTGAACGATGCAACGCTCGGTGTCCTTATCGAAGATGTGCATTCTGGAAGTATCGAATGCAACCTTGATGGTGTCGCCCGCACGGGAGGTGGAGCGAGAGGATACACGTGCGGTCAGCGTGGTCTCACCAGTCTGCAGGTACAGATAGATCTCTGCGCCCATCAGCTCGGTAACGTCAACGTAGGTTTCGATGGTGCTGTCAGGCATAGCTGCGATAGCAGATTCCTGGTCGTTGATGCACTCGGGACGAATACCCACAACAACTTCCTGGCCAATGTAATCCTTCAGAGCAGGGTTGTTTGCCTTCTCTGCGGGAACCTTGATGGAGTTCTCTTCAAAGTTGAAGTAAACGTCTTCACCCTTCTTAACCAGCGTACCGTTGATGAAGTTCATCTGAGGAGTGCCGATAAAGCCTGCAACGAAGATGTTGCAAGGAGAATCGTACAGATTCTGAGGGGTGTCAACCTGCTGGATCAGACCGTCCTTCATAACGACGATTCTGGTAGCCATGGTCATAGCCTCTACCTGGTCGTGCGTTACGTATACGAAGGTGGTACCAACTCTGTTGTGAAGCTTGGTCAGCTCGGTTCTCATGGCTGCACGCAGCTTAGCGTCCAGGTTGGAGAGCGGCTCGTCAAGCAAGAAGACCTTGGGGTTACGTACGATTGCACGGCCCAGCGCAACTCTCTGCTTCTGACCACCGGACAGAGCCTTGGGCTTTCTGTCAAGCAGGTGGGTGATGTCCAGAATTCTTGCAGCTTCTTCAACTCTTCTCTTGATCTCTTCCTTGGGAGTCTTGTTGAGCTTCAGACCGAATGCCATGTTCTCAAATACGGACATGTGAGGATACAGAGCGTAGTTCTGGAACACCATGGCGATCTTTCTGTCCTTAGGTGCTACGTCGTTTACCAGCTGGTCGCCGATAAACAGCTCGCCCTCGGAGATCTCCTCAAGGCCTGCGATCATACGCAGAGTGGTGGTCTTACCGCAACCGGAAGGGCCTACCAGAACCAGGAATTCCTTATCCTTAACTTCAAGGTTGAAGTCGGATACTGCGGTTACGCCGCCGGGATACTTCTTGTAAATGTGACGAAGGGACAAACTTGCCATGGAATAATTCCTCCTGCGAATATTTTCATAAAATTATTTTTCTTTTTTGATGCTATCCGCCGCATATTGCCGACACGGAGAACATTCTAATCTGTATTATATTGTACCAAAAAAACAGCAAAATGGGAAGAGCCTATTTCCCCAAAATTTTCTTTGTATCATTGTACAGTTTGCACAATGCTTTTTGATTTGACAAAATTTTCAGCACTTTCCGAGTCGTTTGAATTTTAATATATTAAAATCAATTAAGAAGCATAGACAGCGAAATGCGCTTTTTCTTGAGATCCACCGAAAGCACGCGCACCTTGACCACGTCGCCGAGGCTGACCACCTGAGAGGGATGCTTGACGTACTTGTCCGACATCTGCGAGATATGCACAAGGCCGTCCTGATGCACGCCGATGTCCACAAACGCACCAAAGTCGATGACGTTACGCACAGTACCCGTCAGGATCATATCGGGCTTGAGGTCCTCCATGCTCATGACGTCCTCGCGCAGCTCGGGCGCGGGGGTGGAATCACGCACGTCGCGTCCGGGCTTTTCCAGCTCGCGGATCATATCGTCCAGCGTCGGCTCGCCAACGCCCAGCTGCTCTGCAACCTTTGCCTTGCCCTGCTTTTTGACGGCAGCGGCCAGACCGTTCAAACGGTTGTCACGCACGTCCTGCTCGGAATAGCCGAACATATCCAGCAGCTTTTTTGCAGCCTCGTAGGACTCGGGATGCACGCCCGTATTATCCAGAATCTCCTTGCTCTCGGGAACGCGCAAAAAGCCTGCGCACTGCTCGTAAGCCTTGGCACCGATGCGCGGCACCTTGAGAATGGCGGCGCGCGACTTGAACTCACCGTTCTCCTCGCGGTACTTGACGATATTCTTGGCAGCCGTGATATTGATGCCCGAAATATAGGAAAGCAGCGAATAGGACGCGGTATTGACGTCCACACCGACCGCGTTTACACAGTCCTCGACCACACCGCCCAGCGCCTGGTCAAGTCTTGCCTGCTTCATATCGTGCTGATACTGACCAACGCCGATGCCCTTGGGATCGATCTTGACCAGCTCTGCCAGCGGATCCTGCAGGCGTCTTGCGATCGAAACCGCGGAGCGCTGCATGACGTCAAAGTCCGGGAATTCCTCGGCAGCCAGCTTGGACGCAGAATAGATGGATGCGCCCGCCTCATTGATGATGATATACTTGCATCCCGACTCGGGCATCTCGCGCAAAATTCCCGCAATAAAGATCTCGCTTTCCTTGGAGGCCGTACCGTTGCCGATGGCCACCACGTCCACGCTGTATTTCTTGATCATGTACTTGATGATGCGCTTGGCCTCTTCAATGCGGTGCTGCGACTTGGTGGTGGGATATACCACGGCAGTATCCAGCACCTTACCCGTCTTGTCCACCACGGCGGTCTTGCAGCCGTTGACGTAGCCGGGGTCAAAGCCAAGCACGGTCTTGCCCTTCAAAGGGGCCTGCATGAGCAGGTGCGAAAGGTTATCCGCAAACAGCTTGATCGCGCCCTCGCAGGCGGTATCAAACATATCGTTTCGGATCTCGCGCTCGATCGAGGGAGAGATCAGACGCTCGTAAGAATCGATCACGGCTGCAGACAGATACTTGTTTGCAGGGCTTTCGGGATTGGTGACAACGCAGTGGAACAGGTAGTTCAGCACGATATCCGCGCCCACGGTCAGCGTGACCTTCAAGAACTCCTCCTTCTCACCGCGGTTGATGGCAAGAATACGGTGCGCGGGGATCTTTTTGAGCGGCTCGTTGTATTCGTAATACTGCGCGTAAACGCTGTCCTCCTCCTTTGCCTTTTTGCAGAACAGCTCGCCAAAATCAAAGGTCTGACGGCGCAGCGCCTTTCTGTATTCGGCATTATCGGATACGTCCTCTGCGATGATATCGCACGCGCCCGCCAGCGCCTCCTCTGCGGTGTTGACACCCTTTTCCTCCGAAATAAAGCTCTCGGCATATACCTCCAGAGGCGGATCGTAGGCATCCTTTTGCGCCATGATGGCCTCGGCCAGCGGCTCCAGTCCCTTTTCCCTTGCCACGCTTGCGCGCGTTTTGCGGTGCGGACGGAAGGGACGGTAAATGTCGTCCACCTCGGTAATGGTCTTGGCGTTTTCAATGGCCAGCTCGATCTCGGGTGTCAGCTTATCCTGTGCCGCGATCAGATCCCTGACCTCCTGCTTTCTCTTTTCGATATTGCGCAGATAAGTCAGTCTGTCCTCCAGGGTGCGCAGCGTGGTATCGTCCAGGCTGCCCGTGACCTCCTTACGGTAACGCGCAATAAAGGGGATAGTATTGCCCTCGTCCATCAGGGCAATGGTGTCGATCAATCTTTGTGTTTCAATGTTCAGCTCTTTGCTGAGTGTTGCAATAATGTCCATGGGTTTTCGCTTCCTTTTTTAATCGGGGTATTTTACTTTTCTATTTTCAACAGCACTGCATCGCCCTCGCCAAGCGACATGCGGTACACGCCGTCCTCGCTCTCCAGCGCCAAAAATTCACCGCTCTCTGCGTCAAACAGCGCAACCGTGCCTGCAGCTTCAAAGGTGAAATCGTTTTCATGCTCGTAGTCGCGGTTGGCGATCAGCACAAAGCCGTCCGTGAACACGCCCACGGTCAGCTGATCTCCGTCCACGCGGTCGATGGGGCCTGCAGCACCGTCCAGATACTGCACGTATCTTTCGTTTGGCATCTGGCCCAAATGATATACACCCAGCGACTGCTGCTCGTTCAGTATAGAACCGACCGCCTGCAGCTCGCGGTTGATCTCGGCAATCATATGATAGTGCGGCAGCGTTTCGCCTGCCCGTGAGATCATGCCGTTCTTCCAATGCCAGAATTCATCGTCCTCGGTATTGGCCATGCCGGGTGTCCAGTAGGTAAAGTAGGAGATGCGTGCAGAGCCGTACGCCAGCGACTGCCATACCTCCCAGCGCAGCTCACCGTCGGTCAGATTGCGGTAGGGGCCATGCTCCACCACCAGAATGATGACCATAAACGGAAGTCCCGTTTTGATCGCTTCGTTTCTGATCTGCTCGATGTTGGTAAAAAAGCCTGCTCTGTCCACGTTCTCGTATTCGGATGCACCGCCGAAGGTGGAATCGTAGATCTGCTGCTCGCGCGCGTTTGCAAAGGTCTTTTTCTGCTTTTGCGCACCCTTGAGGAAATGATAGTGATCGTAGCTGATGATGCTCGGCTTGACCTTACTTGTGTACTGGGCCAAGTGATCCTCGTAGGTCGGGTTGCCTAACTGCTCGGGTGACGCATAGTTGGGAAACAGATTGATATAGGCCTCGTGCGCGGGATCCAGCTCGGCAAGCATTTCGCGGATCTCTGCTAACGTATCGAAAGCGGAGGCATTCGGCTCGTCCACAATGTGATAGCCAAACAAAGCAGGGTGACGCCCGTACTTTTCCACCACGCCTGCCAGATATTCCCGTCTTTTGTCGGGATTGGCGATAGCACGGTAAATATCACCGTCCGATACCATGACCTTCATGCCGCGCTCGTGTGCGGCATCCAGCACCAAAAGGTTGGTTTCTGCGTCAAATTCGGCCAGCATGAGCGTAAAGCCGGCATCCTTGACTCTGTCGATCTCCTCGGTGGCAAAGCTGCCGTCCGCACGGTAAATAAACTCTTTTGTGATTCCACACCAGTAAGTAATCGGATATTGCATATTCAAGCCTCCTTTAAATTTCATTTTTTGTCAGCGACGCAATTTCCGCGCCGTCAAGATATCTCCATTCGCCCCGCTCAAGCGCCGCATCCAGCACCAAAGGACCAAAGCTGATGCGCTCCAGATACGTGACCTGGTTATGTACCGCCTCCATCATCAGCTTGATCTGATGATATTTGCCCTCTGTCAGAGTGATCCTGCCTTCCTTCTCCCCGTCGCGCACAACCGAGCAGGGCGCAGTCATATAGCCGCCGATGTCCACACCGCTCTCAAGCGCGGCAATATCCGCATCGGACAGGGGAAATTTGAGTCGGAAGGCGTAGGTCTTGGCCACGTGGCTCTTGGGCGCAAGCAGACGGTGCGAGGTGTCACCGTCGTTGGTAAGAAGCATCAGCCCAAGCGTGTTTTTGTCAAGCCTGCCGCATGGAAAAAGGCCGATCTTGCGCAGTTCCTCGGGGAGCAGCTCGATCACGGTGGGTAAGCGACCGTCCTCGGTTGCGCTGACGTAGCCCTCGGGCTTGTTGAGCATGATATAGGTAAACTTGCGATAGCAAACCGGCGTGCCGCAGTACACGACGCGCACAGCGTCGGGATCGACCTGCATATCGGCCTTGCGTGCCACCACACCGTCCACCGTGACTCTGCCGCCCCTGACCGCCGACGCGATCTGCGAGCGCGAGGCAATACCGGTCGAGGATATCATTTTGTCCAGTCTCATAGCCCTCTTCCCCCATTTTTTATCAATATATTATAACACATCCGCGCCGTTTTGTAAACTGTTTTTTTGCCCGTAACCCCATTTTCATGATTTTGAACACATCACACCCACGCAATTTGTACAACTGTGCAAAGTGGCAAACTTGACAACGGGTTTTCCATATGCTATAATGAAAAAAAGCGCAACCGCGCGCTCGGGGATGCGTCTTGGCGGGGACGGAGCATTGTTACGCCGCGATACAACCGAACGCGACACAAAAAACGCCACCGCGGAGTAACAAGGGCCTGTCCCCCGTTACGCGCGACACGAAAAATCTATTGTAGATCAAAAGAAAATAATGTAACAGAGAACTGGCCCCTGTTACAAGGGAGGAATGATATGAAAGCAATCACAGCAGAATTATTAGAATCGTTGTTTGGGTCCTATCTGGCTGTCACAATATATGCAGGTGTTTTTATTAGTGTTATATGCATGGTAATCGTGAAAAAGACCCAAGAGATTGATAGACAAAAAATCCGAATAGCTCTTCGCGTAACCGTGTGTAGTCTATTAGTCATATTGTGGGGATACTGCTTTGTATTTGCTCAGCTATACCCAATCTCATTAGCCTATTATGAGTACAAAAGCAATACTGTAATTAGTACGGTGGGAACCATAAAAAGCGTTGAAATAGACGGTAAAGATCGCATCCTTTTGTCTATTGACGGAAAGGAATATGTCCTTGTATACAGCAGCACAGCATACCCATACGCATTTACAAAAACACTTGCAAAAGGTAATCGTGTATATATCGAATTCGGAAAAAAATCAAAGTATATTTTCAATTTAGATATGGCAACGGTTGATTAGTAAACATGTATAGGGGATATGCAACAGCGGTCTCGGACAGTTAGCGTGAAAACCGTCCCCTGTGCTCCTACTTTCTCGTCAAGAAAACAGATGGAAATGGAATAAATAGTTATGAAAAAACTTACATTCAACATCACAAATAAACAAATTATTTCCGGTTGTTTGATTTCGTCTATTGCTCACGCAATTATGATGAATGAATACCCGGATCTATCCTATGAGCAATCTTGGGACGGGGAAAACTACTCCAAACAATTCGAGCGATATAGAATGACCATTTCGATCAAAGATGATTATTGTGTAGGGGTTATTCGAAACGATGAATTTCGAGGAGTTTCCGAGCAAGCAATCGATACTCTAATGAACGAAAGTGAATTTCCGACCAAAGCTATAGATCTGCTGAAATCAGAAACGTTGGAGTATGTTCTGATGGATAGCGAAGACGGGATGGTGGTACCCATTGTCACATCTCTGTTTTACTGTAGCACAAAGAGATTATTGATTATTTCCGATGATGAAGAATCGCTATCAGCGGATGCGGAAACCTTCGCTCTATTCATCGCGTCCATAGAGCAACAAGTTGAGTACTGGAAAAATTATTATGAAATGTCGGAAGAAAATGTTGTTCTATTATTAGATTTATTTAAAACAAAATCGGAATATTTCCATACCCCAATCTATTTAACGTATACTCAGCAAAAAATGCTCCCGGGTGAAGACATCAATGAAGAATGTATGATATCATTTGCAGAAATGAATATTTTCATGTAGGCAAAAGACGGTTAGCGTGAAAACCAGCCCCGCTAAGTGACAAGATGTCGCAAGAACAAAGCCCAATTCAGATTGGGCGAGCAATCGTCATAATCCCCTGCCCCGAGGCGAGCATCCGCTCCCTCGGGAAATTTTTGTTTGTCCATGTATTCTGTTTTTTCTATCATAATCCGCATGCGTGACGGGCGGAACCAAGTTGCGGGCTGTCGAGGGCGCCAGCCCCTGCAAACTATCCCCCCTGACACGCGCGAAAACCGAGAATTATGCCCAATATAAGCAGAAAATCCCCCTTGACCGAAGGTGTGAATCATGATATAATACAAAGGACAACAACACCGAAAGGAAGGCGAATTTTATGGATCTGACCTACCATCTTTCATACGATGTTCTGCACAAAGGGACGCTCTCTCCCCGTGCTTATTTCATTCCCTATCACTCTGCCGACACGGCTGCGCGCGATCTGCGCGACCAAAGCCAATTCTTTATCAATCTGGGCGGTGAATGGGATTTTTCCTTTTATTCCTCTGCAAAGGAGCTGCCCGATCCCATCGCCCCGCGTGCTTGCCCCGACAAGATCGAGGTTCCTCGCTCCTGGCAGACCATGCTTGGACGCGGCTACGACACCCCAAACTACACCAACGTGACCTACC
>JAZUSJ010000260.1:0-8752 GCA_045606685.1 Eubacteriales bacterium | reverse complement strand
CTTTTCAAAGGCTCGCAGGTCGAGGGCAGCGCCCTCGTCGCCTCCGCAGAGGCGAAACATTATCGGCCTTTTTGGTTCTTTTTGGGCCTCTTTGCTCAAAAAGAACGGAAACGGTTTTCTCACATAAACAGCAAAGGGAGTTACCTATGCAAGGTAGCTCCCTTATTTATTACGTTGAGATAATTCTCTCCGTTCTTTTTGGCAAAATTGCCGCAAAAAGAACCAAAAACGGCGTTATGCGGGGCTCTGCCCCGCCCCCGCGACCTTTTTGAAAAAAGGTCGATCAAAAACTTTCATCCGTGGCAACCGTATGGTGGCGGTTGTCCGCTGAAATATTACAGCACCTTCGCCAAAAAGCTCTTGAGTCGGTCACTCTTGGGGGTATCGAAGATCTCTGCAGGCGTTCCCTGCTCCACGATCACGCCCTCGTCCATAAAGATCACTCTGGTGGCAACCTCGCGCGCAAAGCCCATCTCGTGTGTGACCACAAGCATGGTCATGCCTTTTTTCGCAAGATCCTTCATAACCTCCAGCACCTCGCCTACCATCTCCGGGTCCAGCGCAGAGGTCGGCTCGTCAAACAGCATGACCTCAGGCTCCATGCACAGCGCACGCACGATCGCAATTCTCTGCTTCTGTCCGCCCGAAAGCTGGCTGGGATACGCGTTTGCTCTGTCCGCAAGTCCTACTGTGTGCAAAAGATCCATGGCCTTCTTTTCCGCCTCTGCCTTGCTCCTTTTCAGCAGCTTGGTGGGAGCGAGCGTCATGTTTTTCAGCACCGTCATGTGCGGAAACAGATTGAAATGCTGGAACACCATGCCCATCTTCTGACGGTGCAAATTGATATTGGTCTTTTTATCCATCAGATCCACGCCACCGACAAAGATCTGTCCCGAGGTGGGCGTTTCCAAGAGGTTGAGCGAGCGCAAAAGCGTGGATTTGCCGCTGCCCGACGGGCCGATGATGACCACGACCTCGCCACGCGAAACGTCCAGATCGACACCGTCCAGCGCATGCACGCCGCCCTCGTAATGCTTATTCAAGCCTCTTACGCTGATGATCGCATCATTACCGTTCACTCTTACGCAACCTCCTTTCGAGCATGCCGACCAGCTTGGTCAATCCAAGCACCAGCACAAAATAGATGAGTGCCACTGCCAAAAGCGGCATAAAGTTACTGTACGTTTGCGAGCGGATCTTGATACCGCCGCGCGTCAGGTCTGCCACGCCGATATAGAATGCAACCGACGTTTCCTTGAGCAGCGTGATAAACTCGTTGCAAAGGCTGGGCAGCACCACCTTGAAGGCCTGCGGAATGACGATATGCCACATGGTCGGCCAGAAGCCAAAGCCCAGCGATCTGCCTGCCTCGGTCTGTCCCTGGTCGATGGACATGATGCCGCCGCGGATGATCTCGGATACGTACGCGCCCGAGTTCAGACCAAAGCACAGCACGGCTGCGGGGAATTTTTCAATGCCCACGGGCAGGAGCAGCACGAAATAAATGATGAGCAGCTGCACCATAACGGGCGTGCCGCGGATGGCCGAGATATACAGCCCCACGATCTTATCAAGATAATATAACTTATCGGTCTTATCATGCACGATGCGGATCAGCGAGGTGACCACACCAAGCAGGATACCCAAAAGCAGCGCAAGTGCGGTAATGGCAAGCGTGTTGCCAAGTCCCTCTACAAGATACAGCCAGCGGTTATCCTCTATAAAATTGCGATAGAACTCGTCGCCCAGATCGTGTATCTTCTGCTGCAAGGGCGAGGAGGTGTCCGGGATCTCGGACTCATAGTTGACAAGACCGAAGCACTGGTTGATGCCGTTACGGAAGGTATTGTCATGCTCGATCGAAACCTCCTGTCCGTCCACGGTAAAGGTATACGTTGCCTTGATATCGTCCTTGACCGCCACGTAGCCGCCAAGCAGCGCGTTCAGTGCCTCGTCCGACAGGTACATCACGGGCTTTTCCGCGCGGACGTCGTAGAAATACACGTCCACCTCGCCCTCGGTCCTCGGCTGTGCCTCCAACAGACTCAGGATCTTTTGCTCTACCTGGATCTGGATCAGCGTTGCGTTGACCTTTTTACCGTCTGCCTCTCTTTGCTGCACGTATTCGTACACCGAAACGAACAGATCGTTCTTATTGGCACTGTACATGCCCTGCACGTCGGGCGTGCTGTATCTGACGCGCACCACAAATTCGCGTGCCTTGCCCGGCTGAACGGACAGCACCTCGATCTTGGTATTCTCAACGGTATACTTGGAGCATTCCGCGCCTGTGGTGGGAAGCGATTGCAGCGTTTCCTCCAGATAAGCCTGCGCCTGCGCCGCATCCAGCTCCAATTCACCCTTGAGGTTGGCAATGGCATCCACCGCAAACATGCCTGCAACAAGCACGATGCAGATGCCGATGAGCGACAGGTTGATAAGCAGCCTTTTTTTCTTTTGTGGTAAAGGTTTTTTCATTTAAGTATTCCTCTCACAATCTTAACCCCAAAAAACATGGGATGGTATTCCCATCCCACGTTTTCGGATGACCTTTGGGTCTTACTTGATATACTTTGCGATGATGGCATCGATGGTGCCGTCAGCGGTCAGCTCCTTGATAGCCTGGTCGATCTTAGCCAGCAGCTCGGAGTTGCCCTTCTTGACGCAGATCGCGTAGTCCTCGTTTGCATACGTGGTTTCCAGAATCTTCAGGCCCGCGTTTGCAGCAACCAGTGCCTTTGCAGGCTCGTTGTCGATGATGACGCAATCAACGCTGCCGCCCAGCAGTGCCAGCACTGCCTCGTTACCGTTGGAGTAGGTCACGACGTTATCGGAACCAAAATCGTCGGTTGCATAGATGTCACCGGTGGTACCCAGCTGCACGCCTACCTTGTAGGATGCGCCGTCTGCGTACAGATCGTCAGCGGTGGTGATAGCAGAGCCTTCCTTAACGATAATCACCTGCTTGCCGTTTGCGTAAGAGATCGAGAAGTCAACCTCCTTCTGACGGTCGGGGTTGACGGTCATGCCTGCCATACCAAAATCAACAGAGCCTTCGTTTACAGCGGTGATGATGGAATCGAATTCCATATCCGTGATCTCCAGCGTCATGCCCAGCTTTTCTGCAATTGCAGCAGCGATCTCAGCGTCGATACCGACGATCTTGTCGCCCTCGTAGTATTCATAGGGCTTGAAGTAAGCGTTGGTAGCCATCTTGAGAACCTTGGGGGTATCAGCCTCGGTCTCGGTGGGCTCGGTGGTAGCAGCTTCGGTGGTGGTTTCGGTGTTACCCTTGTTTTCATCGCCGCCATCGCAAGCGGTAAATACGGCGATACCGGTCATAACCAGCATCAGAGCCAGCATCATAGCAATAATCTTTTTCATGATTTTTCTCCTTATGCGAGTGCCTATGCACTCTTTGATTGAATGTATGAATAATTATACATCCCGAGTCGCTGTTTGTCAAGCCCAAATCCCACAAATACTGTACAAATATGCCATGATTTCGGTATCTCTTTTGTGGCATTTTCACGATGCGCTGTATATTGAGTGTATATTCTTTTGTTTTATACATTATTATATGCAAAAAAAGAGGCTGCCGTGCAGGCAGCCCCAAAAATGTTATCAATAGTTATCAGCCTTGATCTCGAAGTAAGCCTGGGGATGTGCGCAAACGGGGCACATACCGGGAGCGGACTTACCGATGACGATGTGACCGCAGTTACGGCAGACCCAGGTAGCCTCGCCATCCTTGGAGAACACGATCTTATTCTCTACGTTGCCGATCAGCTTTCTGTATCTTTCCTCATGCTCCTTTTCGATCTTACCGACAGCCTCGAACAGGTAAGCGATACGGGTAAAGCCCTCCTCGCGTGCAGTCTTTGCAAAGCCTGCATACATATCGGTCCACTCGTAGTTCTCACCCTCAGCAGCGTCGCCAAGGTTGGTCAGGGTGTCCGGAATCTCGCCGCCGTGCAGCTCCTTGAACCACAGCTTTGCATGCTCTTTTTCGTTGTTCGCGGTTTCTTCAAAGATCGCTGCGATCTGCTCGTAGCCTTCTTTTCTTGCCTTGGATGCGTAGTAGGTATACTTGTTTCTTGCCTGGGATTCGCCTGCAAATGCAGCCATCAAATTCTTTTCGGTTTGAGATCCTCTGAGTTCCATGTGTGAAATTCTCCTTTTTATTTTGATTATAATTTTAATTGGTTTCTTTGTTGCATGCCGGACAAAGTCCGAAAAACTGTACGTGACAGGCATCGATGCACGCACCCGGGATCGCCACCGCACTTTGCTCAAGCGCGGACGTATCGGCAATCTCAACGTCGCTGACTGCACCGCACTGTCGGCACACCATATGTGCGTGTTGCCTCAACGTAACGTCAAAGCAATCCGAGTTGCCTGCCAGCACAAGACGCTGTACCTCCCCGTTCTCTGCCGCCTCGGCAAGAACGCGGAATACCGTTGCCCTTGATACGGAAGAGTCCTGCTCATGTACAGCCTGCAGCACTTCGCTCGCCGTGGGATGATCCAACGCGGTCACGGCCTGCATTACAAGCTCGGTCTGATGCGTCTTTCTTGTTCTCATAGCTCATAGCTGCTCCTTATTAAGACTGTGTCTTAATTATAGCAGATTTTTTGATTTTGTCAATAGGTTTATGAAAAAAAGTTGCAGAGATTTTTTCGGAAATTTTTATCATTCCTGCCAATCCACGTCGGGCAGCTCGTCCGCCAGCTCGTCTGCGGGGACTTCCTCGTCCTCCTCACCGTCGCGCAGCTTCTTATAGCGCACGCCCTGATAAGCACCGATGACAGCAAGACCGAGTCCCGCCTTAGCCGTCCATTCCACGGTGCGCTGCAGCTGCAGCGTAACCTCCTTGACGCTGGGCTGATCCTCGGGATACACGAAATCCTCTTCCTCCTCTGCCCTTTCCTCCAAGGCAAGGCAGAATTCGCGCTGCTTTGTCAGATCCGAGAGCTGCTTGGGACACAAAATGCCAATGGCAAACACGGCAGCACCCGCCACGATCAGAAGCTTGATCAGGTGCTTGCGTTGCGCATCCTTTTTGGAGCCAATGCACATGATCACAGGGACGGCACAGGCAAGGATAAGCGGGACGGTATAGCCCACCGTGATCACGATCCAGCCAAAGTCATCCTTCTCATCCTCGATCAGCTCGTCCTGCTTGGTAGCGAATTGATCGTTGATCATATCCAGCGATACGGCCAGCAGCACGCACAGTATAAGAATACCCAAAACCACGCGGATCCAATCATATCCGACGCGGGATGCAAACGTTTTGGACGGTTTTTCTATTTCGGGGGTTTTATTTACACTCCTTGCCATCAAGAAAACACTCCTTTATTACGGTTTCAATCTATTATAGCACAAAAGCTCGGCCTTGTCCAGTACCGCAGCAAAATTCATTGACACGCCTTTGCTTTTATGTTATAATGATAGCCAAAGAGAGGTGTATGATTTCATGGCAACCCAAAATAAAAGCAAGCAAGGAAATTGCGAGAGCTGCGAATTTTACGATTACGATGAGGAATACGACGCATACGTGTGCCTTGTATCCTTGGACGAGGACGACATGTGCGATTTTCTCTCGCACAACACGGGGCATTGTCCCTATTACCGTTTTTACGACGAGTATAAAAGCGTACAGAAGCAGAATTGACGCGCGTCAATTCTGCAGTTATGATTGCCCTTCGATGCGGGCAACTTCCATAAGGCATCCCCTCCGGGGAAGAGGACCCGCAATGAACGGAACGCAGTGGAGTGAATGTCCGCGGGAAAAGGGGCAGGCCGGAATTTGGGCAACAAATATTTTCTTAAATAAAGCAAAGGGCTGAATCATTCTTGACGCAGCCCCTTTTCCTTTATCCGTGTTCCTTTATCTGTGTTCCTTTTCTCTTTCCAATCTCTGCTTTTTCGCGGCTTCGATCCAGCGCATAGCACCCGTGACCAGAATGATGGCCACCGCAATACCCGTGCAGATCTTGACCGCTGCCAGCATATTCTCCATAAACAAAGCCTGATCGCCGCTGAACAGATAAAACATGGTATAATACAGTCTGCTTCCCGGTACCAGCGGCAAAAGCGTGGGAATCATGAACACAGTCGTGGGCGTTTTCAGCACGCGCGCCATGATCTCGCAATACACGCAAGGCACTGCGGTAGCGATCATGTTGGTGATCAGCAGATCCAACCCAAGCATATCCCCGATCAGCATCAGAACGCAGGAAATGGCACTTCCGATCAGCGCCCAGAACAGCTTTTTGGGCGGCACGTCAAAAATGATGGCAATGCCCACCATGGCAACGGTACACGCCACGGTCAAGAGTGCAACCTGTCCCCAGTTCATACGATCCCTCCTAACGTCAGCCAAGCAAGGCCGTAGCCCGCAGCAATCAGCGCAGCCGTGAACAAAGCCTGCACGAAGCGCAAAAGTCCCGATACCATATCACCGCCAAACAGATCGCGCAGCGACGTCCACAACGCAAGTCCGGGGATCATGAGCATAATGGTGCCGATCATGATCTTATCCGGCTGTCCGCCCGGGATCAGCGCGCAAAGTCCCAGCGCGGCAGCACCCGACACAAAGGCTGTCACAAAGGTTTTGAGCGTACTGTTGACCTTGGCAGGTGTGTGACGGCTGAAGAGCATGATCTCCAGGCCAATGAGTGCCGCGATCAGGCCGTCGATCCAGTCGCCGCCGAAAAAGACGGCAAAGCCTCCCGCAGCAATCGCTGCTGCTATGTACATCAGATACCCGGGATACGTTTGCCGGCAGCAGATGCGCTTGACCTCCTCCTTGACCTCCCAGGGATCCTCGGGGCAGGCGCAGAGCCTGCGCGAGAGGGCATTGAGCTTTTCAATGCGCACAAGGCTGTTGCCAATGCTGCCCACCTTGCGGATCTGCGTATAGTGATCCCCGTTCGGGCCCTCCGAGGTCACACCGATCAGCACCACGATCGAAAACACGTCCACGTCGTGCGCTCCGTACGCAAGGCACAGTCGCTCCACCGTGTCCTCCACGCGTCTGACCTCCGCTCCCGCCTCCAGCAGGCGGCAGCCAATATCCAGTATGGTATCCAGCACGTCGTCGTAATCGTACGGCAGACGCGTGCCGATTTCTTGTTGTGTCGTCATAATTACCACTTTCTTTGAAAATATTCTTGCTTGGTTTGAGTATACCACAGAAAGTGCCGCTTGTCAAATACAACTTTACAGAATGTTCACCAATATTTTGACACGTTCCGCTATAATATAATTAATAGGTATATTTTGATTTGTGAGGTGTTTTTGAAAATTGTTTGAAAAGACGGTATTACTTGAGAAGATCAAGGAATCATTTGCCGCCGTCATGCCGGTCACGCTGATCACCCTTTTGTTGGTTGCGACCATTACGCCCGTCCACACGGGTACGTTGCTCTCCTTCTTGGTAGGTGCGCTCCTCCTGATCCTCGGCATGGGACTTTTCTCGCTCGGATCGGACATGTCCATGATCCCCATGGGCGAGTACATCGGCTCGCAAATGACCAAGTCACGCAAGATCTGGCTTGTGGTCTTTCTCTCCTTCTTCGTAGGCTTCCTTGCCACCATCTGCGAGCCCGATCTGCAGGTGCTCGCCTCTTACGTTCCCAACATCAAGCCCTTTATCCTGACTGCATCGGTCGGTCTTGGCGTAGGCATTTTCCTGGTGGTCGCCATGCTGCGCATCCTGTTCAAGGTCAAGCTTTCACTCTTGCTTTGGATCTGCTATATCGGTGTGTTCATCATGGCATTTTTCGTACCCAAGAATTTCTGGGCGGTTGCCTTTGACTCGGGCGGCGTGACCACGGGCCCTATGACCGTTCCCTTTATCATGGCGCTTGGCGTGGGTGTTGCCTCCTCCCGTTCGGACGGAGCTGCCGATAACGACTGCTTCGGTCTGGTAGCGCTCTCCTCGGTCGGCCCTATCTCGGCCGTCATGATCCTTGGCCTGATCGTGGGCGGTGAGATCGATCCCGGAAACCTTGGTGCCACCGAGGTGATCACACAGTCCAATCAGGTCCTGATCCCCTTTCTGCGTCAGCTGCCGCACCAGCTCTGGGAGGTTTTGATCGCACTCGGCCCTATCTCGGCAGGATTTTTCGTATTCCATCACATCTGTGCAAAAAAGCCCGGCAACGCGCTCTCCAAGCGTGCGCTTCATAAGATCCTGGTCGGTCTGGGCTATACTTACGTAGGTCTTGTCCTGTTTTTGCTGGGTGCCAACATCGGCTTTTCGCCCTGCGGTTACCAGCTCGGTGTCGGCCTTGCCGATCCCGGTAAGGGACTTTTGCGATTCATCATCATTCCCATCGGTGCTGTCGTTGGCTACTTCATCGTACAGGCAGAGCCCGCGGTACACGTGCTGACAAAGCAGGTCAATACGGTCACGGCAGGCGCGATCTCACGTAAGATGGTGCTGCGCTGCCTGTCGATCGGCGTGGCATTCTCGATCGCACTTTCCATGCTGCGCGTGCTGACCGGCATTAATATCATGTGGTTTTTGATTCCCGGCTACGCCATCGCGCTGCTTTTGACCATTATCGTACCCGCGCCCTTCCCCTCCATCGCATTCGATGCGGGCGGCGTGGCCTCCGGCCCTATGACGGCTACCTTCCTGCTGCCTCTGGCTCAGGGAGCCTGCGCCGCGCTGGGCGGCGACATGACCAGCGACGCTTTCGGCGTGGTGGCCATGGTCGCAATGACTCCCCTTATCAC
>JAZUSJ010000259.1:0-3303 GCA_045606685.1 Eubacteriales bacterium | reverse complement strand
ACCGAACCGCCACAGTGCGCATCGATATATTCAATAATCTCCTTGGCATTATTCTCTATTGTTGTAAAAGCTTTGTCGCTTTCGGCGTGACCGTTCAGTATAGGTAAAATGATATGATAATCATTTTGAAGCGCATTTGCTACATCCTCATAATTCCACCACGACAACCCACCGCCGTGTAGAAGAATAATTGTATCAAGACAATGCTTTCCATATTCTATATACTTCATTTTTACACTCACTTGTAAATTCTTATTTATCGTTACAAATCTAAAGTCACGCAGGCTCCTTCCGTCACGGCTACACCGTGCCACCGCAAGTCGCCAACGGCGATCTTGACGCGGCTTTGCCGCTTTCACTCATCGGAGGGAGGCTTTTTGTTAGCTCCATTATAACACAAATCGGCAGAGAAAACAAGTTCTCCGCCGATTTTTATGTGTGTATGAAGGACCGTCGAGGACGCCGGTCCCTACAATTTTGTAAACATCCTTATGAGAATAAACCTAAAACGGCTCTTTTCTACCACAATTATTCATTATTCATTATTTATTACTCAGCTACAGCACCGTCGGGGAGGTTTTCGATAAGACACCCCTCGTCGATGGTGGTGATGCCATCGCAGTTGACGCTGTTGCCGCCTGCGTAGGTGGTCACGGTTGCGCCGGTGGTAATGGTAATGAGCTGCGAAGCCTGCAGGGCGTCGTCGTCACAGTACACGGTCACCTTTGCGTTCTCGGTAACGGTCACGTAGCCCTTGCCCTCATCCAGCGAGTCGGCCTTGATCGCGTCTTCTGCACCCTGTACAAGCACCTCTGCGTCACCCTTGATGGTTACGCTGTCGTTGCCCTTGAGGGCGTTGTTGACTGCGTTGACGGTCAGCTTGCAGTTGTTGATGGACAGGTCGTTCTTACAGCCGATGCCGTTGTTGTAGTTGCCGTTGACGATCAGCGTACCGTGTCCCTTGATCGAAAGGTCGTCGGCTGAGTAGATGCAAGCGTTGGGCTTGGTTTCGGCTGTGGGGAATACGTAGGTGGAAGCGTCGGTCAGCGTGTTGGTAGTGCCGGTCTTAACCTCCAGGTATACCTTGTCCGCACTCTTTACCCAGATCACGGCAGAGGAGGAGTTGGAGCCTGTAAAGTTGTTGAGAATCAGTGTGACGCGGTCAGCCTTGGTCACCTCAACAATGATCTGGCCGTTTTCCAGCGTACCCGAAATGTCATACGTGCCGGGCTTGACAATGGTCAGCGCAGAGCCGTCAACCTTAACGGTGGAGGCATCGCTGGTGGTGTATGATGTGCCGCTGAACTCGATATAGCAGTCGATCAGGCCTTCAACCGTGGACTCACCATCACCGGGAGTCTGCTGGCCACCTGGATTGTTGGTGCTGCCGGGATCGGTCTCTCCGGAGCATGCGGCCAGATAAAGGCAAGAGAGCAGCAGAGCTGCTGCGAGAATACTGACAAAGATTTTTTTCATCATAGTTGATCTCCTTTCGGGGAAGTAACTGTTGCTTATACAGTATACAATGCGAATGTGACCAAATATTGACCAATGTAAGAATTTTTTTGCAACGGCGCGCGATTTTGTAAATAATGCGGATTTTTCTGCGCTGATATGCACGGGGATCATGATTCTCATAACAAAGGAGCCGATTCAACGACTTGAATCGGCTCCGAATTTGTTTTGGATCGTATTATTGCGCAGCGGTATCGGATTCGGATTCCTGCTGTTGCTGTTCGACAGCCTTTTTGGACAGGGAAACGCAGATGATGATGCCGCCCTCGTTGTCACCGGACATGGTATAGGTGAAGTTGGTGGGAACCTGAACGGTTGCCATATCACCGGGGCATGCGGTGTAGTAGATCAACCACTTCTGACCGTTAGCGTCGGTTACCTGCAGGGGTTTCTGCCACGAATAGTCCTTTATCACGGTCATGAACTCCTCAAGGCACAGGTTGTTGGCCTGCATGTAAGCAGCAGGGCCGTAGCCTACAAAGTGGAAGTAGTTGGTGTAGTCTGAAATACCGGTGATCTCGGATTTATCCTCGGGGTAACGCGTCACAAGACCGTACTTGTAAGCGTTTTCGCTCAGCCACGCGTAGGTGGGATCGGAGTTGAACTCAAAGGTGCTGACACCGTCGTAGATCTTGAGCGTAACGCCAAAGCCTGTGTGGTGGTCGGACTGACCGACGGGAACTTCAAAGCTTGCCTGCTCCTCAGCGGTACGGTAAGCCGAGGAAATGATGGCGTTCTTTTCGTGCGTAACTTTGTTGAAATCGGTCAGCCACTGGTGTACGGCTACCATAGCGGTGCCGTCCAGCAGCTTATCCATATTGGTTTTATAAGCGGTATCGCCCTGGGTGTGCGCGGTGCGGTAATCCCAGATCTTGACCAGGTTTGCCTCAGCCTGCGCGGGGAATTTATATTCGTGCGTGTTGTTGACCAGCGCCAAGGGGCCGTACAGCGTCTGATTCTTGTCTACGGTGACTTCGGTGTACTTGACGTCGTCGGGATTGCCGTTGTCAAAGCCGCCTGCCAGAGCCAGCACGATCTTGGTGCCGATGATGGTCATGAATACGACCAGGAGCAGAGCAATGACGATGCAGATCAGAATGACGACCAGCTTTTGCTGCTGCTGGCGATTATCACGCTTGACGGGGCCTGTGGAGTAATTGCGAGGGGCTCTTTGATTGTCCATGAAAAACTCCTTTCGTATATTCTGTAAACGTTCTGTCGATCAGGGAAATTACTTTGCGTCCTTGATAGAGAAGTCCATACGGCCCTTCTTGTCAAGGCCCATGTACTTGACCTTGACTGCGGAGCCAACGTCGATGCCTGCATCGGTCACCTTGTTGATTCTCTTGTCGCAGATCTTGGAAATGTGAACCATGCCGTCCTTGCCGGGAGCATACTCAACGAAGCATCCGATATCCTCGTTGGGCTTATCCTTGCTTGCCAGGATCTTGACAACGGTTGCGTTGTAAATGCAGCCAACCTCGGGCTCGAATACGATGGCAGCAATAGCAGCCTGTGCAGCCTCTGCCTGGTCACCGTTGATGGCAGCGATGCGGATGGTACCGTCATCGTCGATGTCGATCTTGGCTCCGGTATCGGCCACGATCTTCTGAATGGTTGCGCCACCCTTACCGATGACCTCGCGGATCTTATCGGGATCGATGTGCATGGTGGTCATCTTGGGAGCGTACTTGGAAACCTCAGCTCTGGGAAGTCGGATCGTAGCCATGTCGTTCTGTGAGCCAAGGAGTTGGTACTCCAATTTGTCTTCCTAAGACCGCTTGGCCT
>JAZUSJ010000258.1:0-3076 GCA_045606685.1 Eubacteriales bacterium | reverse complement strand
AATTTATTGCAGATTTTGTAAAGTTCGACTACGAAAACATCCACCCGGGATGTTTTCTCCGCTCAGGATGACACGAGGGGGCGCACTTCTCGGCTCAAGGTGTCAAAAGTGCATCCACCCACAAATCGTTTTTCGCTTATTTTGCAGCCCCATGGGACAACACCTCTATTTATTGAGAATCCTTTTGAGCCACGGGCAGAATGATCTGCACGCCAAACATATCGTACTCCTCAAAATACTCGATCATACCGTGATAATCGGATACGATCCTTTCCACGATCTGATGTCCCATGCCGTGGGCATCTCCCGAGGTCTTGGTGGATTTCAGCTTTTTGTTATGCTTGAGCACCGATTCCTTGACCGTATTCTTGCAAATGATGACGCGGTTTGCATTTTGCCTGGAAAACAAAAGCTCGATCCGCTTCTCCTGCACCTGCTCGGTCGCCTCGATCGCATTATCCAGAATATTGCCGATCAGGCACGCAAGATCCGCGTCTCGGATATCCGAAAGATCACCGATCGAGCCGGAAATGATCACGTGCGTGTTTTCCAAGGGACACAGCTTGGAATTGATCAGATAATCCAACGTGGCGTTTCCCGATCGGATCAGCTTGCCCATATGCTCCACCTGCGGCAAAAGCTCGCGGATATACTGACGGCACTGCTCGTTTCCCTCTTGCTCCAGATATCCCGACATGACCGTCAGATGCTGCTTCATGTCGTGCTGCACCTTGCGCACGTTATCCCACACAGCGGCTGCGTCGTTGTGTCGCGCCTGCTCAAACGCCATTTTTTCTTCCATCAGCTTGAGCGCGTACCTCGTCTTTTGCAGCGTTTGTATCTGATACAGCAGCACGTACAAAAGCACGTTGACCAAAATGAACGCCAGCACAACGATCAGGATCTGTGTCTGATACAGTTCCGCATCCGGGGAGATTGCCACAGTCATCACAGCGCCAAGGCCGAGAATGGTGGTCAGGGACAAAAGACTGGTGAGGATGCCGTTCCATACGCTCATGGCCTCACCCGAACGGAACACGTGCAAGATCAGACGCAGTACGGTAAACAAGGAAAGCTTGTGCAAGAAAATATAGATCAGTCGGGCTGCCCCCATCGAGCCAGGCAGCAGGATATCAAAGTCCTTGATCAGCATGGTCATGCTCATGTACAAAAGACTGCTCAACAGAATAAACGCAATCTCAAAGATGCATCCCGCCATAATGGCACGGAACGGGTGCTTCCAGGATACCGACAGAGAAAATGCAATGCTGACCAAAAACAGCGCGACCGAAATCACGGTGATTTTTTCCGGGATCAGATAATCCCCGATCAGCGTAATACCAAACAGCAGCAAAACCGTGGGGATCGTCCATTTGGCGGCCTTGAAGCTGACGCGGTTGAAGCGGAGAATGAACCATACCCACAGAATGCTGTCGAACAAAGAGGTTCCCAGCTCCAATAAAGCAGAGGCGACTGGTGTCATTTTGCGAACCTCCTTCTGGTAAATTGCATGTAGGCTTGCTTGAAGGCAACGATCTTGCGCCTGCTCAGGGGGACGCGCACTCCATTTTTCATATGCAGCATTCCCTGCTCGTGAATGCTCTGAATATGCTCCAGATTGACGATAAACGCCGCGTGTACACGGAAAAAGTCATATTCCGAGATGCCTTCTTCCACCGATGCGATGGTTCCGCGGCAGCGGTAATCCTTCCCCGACACGGTTTTGACCACGTAATAGTTCTTCTCGCCCTCAATGCAGTTGATATCACGCAAGCGCAAAAGGATCTCGCCGTCAACCGTATCAAACGACATGGATTCATGATCAAGCATGCATTTTTCAACCACCTTTTCCAAGGTTCCGGGCAATTCCTCCTCCAGATGCGTTTTGCGCAAAAAGCGGAACGGCGCATATTCAAACGAGCTGTAAACGAATTCTTCGTATGCAGACACGAATACGATCACCGTATCAGGCGATTTTCCCGCAAGCTCGGATGCCAATGCAAAGCCGCTCATCCCGGGCATATCAATATCCAAAAATAACACGTTGATCACGCGCTGCTCGGCATAGGCCAGCACGTCGCTGCTGCAGGTGAAGGCGGGAACGATCCTGCACTCGATCCGCTCAGGCACGCGGACAACACACAGCTCGCGCAATTTCTGCTCCAGCTGCTGCGCAAAGCGTGCATTATCGTCACATACCGCAATATTCAACATGGCCCTTCTCCTTTTGTATCATTCGATTGCCTTTATTATATCATATTCATGCACCGATGTCAAACCCATTCGGCTACCGTTTATCCCTGATTTGCTACCACTTATCCCAAAATCGGTTTTTCGGGTACGTACGTGCTATAATCCAATCAGCAAATCGAGAAAGGAGCAGTATATTATGAAAATTCTGCAAAAGGGATTGAGATTTTTGGCGTCGTATATCATATCCGGTGCGGCTTTGTATATCAGCGGCTACGGAAACCTGGTGGAGAATGTAGCGCCCCCCAAAGGAGAGATAACGTTCTTTCTCTTTTCGCTGATCATTGCCGTGATCGTGACGCTGATATGGGAAATGTATCTGAAAATCATAGATCTCTCAAAAAGGCTCGAAGAAATGGAGAGAGGGATTCTATAGCCGAAGAGAGCCGAACCCACACGGTTTTGAGCGGCAAATATCTGCACCTGCGGCAGACAAAATGCTCGCAATATCATATATTGCTTCGCATTTTCTCTTTGCATCTGCGAAATATTTGCTCGCGCAAAACTGCGCAGCACCCTCCGGCGCTGAATTTTTTGATGGATTTTGTCGAAGCGAGTTGAAGCAAGATACGCATCTTGCAAGACGAGATTTGGCAAAAGACGCGAAAAATTCTCGCCGCAGGGCGTATGAGTTCGGCTCCCTTCGGCTATACGAGCGAGTAAGCGTCCTCGTCGCAAATGACGGTCACGTCGGGGTGGAGGCAGAGGAGAGTTGCGGGGCAAGCGGTTGTGATATTGCTCTTAACGAGAGCGTTGATAGCAGCCGCTTTGTTCTTACCCGATGCGAGAAGAAGGATCTTACGAGCCTTGAAAACGCTATGTATAC
>JAZUSJ010000257.1:0-2062 GCA_045606685.1 Eubacteriales bacterium | reverse complement strand
GGCATCGCCGTGTATGGAATTGCGACGCAGTCGCGTATGGCATCACGGCATCGCCGTGCATGGAATTGCGACGCAGTCGCGTATGGCATCACGGCATCGCCGTGTATGGAATCAATCCGCAGGGTGCAGAATCACATACGCGCTTACGCGCGATGCCATGCGCAGCACAGCTGCGATTCCATACAACGCGTAAGCGCGTTGATTTCATACAAGCCTGCGGCTTGATTCATGGTTGCTTCACAACCATGAAGGAGGCTCGTCGGGAATGGGCGGGAATTCACTTGCGGGATCTGCCCACGCACCGCCGCTCATGGGGGCGCTCGGCTGCTGCGGGCGCGGTGTATCGACAAAGACGAACGTGGTCTTGCCGTCCTTCATTTTGAGCTTTGCCGCAAAGCTCTTGCCCGATTTTTGCGAAACAAAGCCATCCAGCACTTCAGTCTCACCGCATTCGATCAGCTGCTTGGCAATGCCGATCGAGATGGTCTTGCCGCAGATGTAGGTGCGGATGGTAAACGGGCAGCCTTGCTTATAGCCTGCGCACACGTAGCCGTATTTGCCGCGGAAGATCTCCTTGCCGCACATGGGACACGTGCCGATGCGGTCACCGAACATGCCGATATCGTTGTCCGTTCCCACTCCCTCATGCTGGGCGCGGAAGATCGCACCGATCTCGCGCTCGGCCAGTCCTACCGCGTCCCCGATGCTGGACTGTCCGCGGAACACCTGCTTGAGCGCTCTGCCCATTTCGCAGGTCTTATACTTATCCATGCCAATCCCCATGCGATCCAGGGACTCAACCAGATAAATGCCGCCCGGCAGAATGGTATACACGTCCTTTTTGAGCTGAATATAGCCCGAATTGCGCGCGTTATCGATAATGCCCGTGCGTGTGGCCTCTGTTCCCAGCTCCACGCCCTCCAGCATGGCCTTATATTCGGCTGCGTCGTTGACGCCCATGCTGTCAGCCAGCTGTGCTGCCTGCTCGTCGTCGGCCGCCTTTTCCTCGCGGAAGGGGTTTTTGAGATAGTTCAAAAGCGTCTCGGTGGTATAATGCTTAGGAGGCGAGGTCTCCTTTTCGGTGGGCTTGAAGAGATGGTTGACCTTGTCGCCCTTTTCAAGGCGCGGCAGCACCTTATCCTTGGCACCGCCGTCGTCGTATTTCATCCAACCCGGCTCCAAAATGACCGTTCCTTTGAGCGAAAATTCCTCAAAGTCCCCCACCTTGACCGTGATCTCGGTGCGCTCGGCCAGGCAATCCTTGGCGCAGAACACCGCCACGAATCTGCGGAACACGGTGGAATACACCTGATTCTCGGCCTCGCTCAGCCTTCCCTTTTCGGGAATCTTATAGGTCGGGGTGATGGCCGAGTGCGATTCGATCTTGGCGTCGTCAAAGATCTTTTTGCTGTCCTTGAAGGTCACCGGGTAGCCGATCTTTGCAATGCCCGCAAGGATCTTTTTGACCTTATCCTTCTCGGCCGTGGCCAAGTACTCCGAGTTGGTTCTGGGATAGGTCAGATACCCCTGCTCGTACAGCTTTTGCACGATCTCCAGGCTGTCCTTCATGGGCATTTTATATTTCTTTGCCAGCGTACTCTGCAGCTTGGAAAGCGAATACAGCTTACCCGGCATGATGGTATCCTTTTTGCGCTTGACCGAGGTAACAATGGCGTCGGCTTCATTGTAGGCACGGCACATCTGCTCGGCCTTGAAGTATTCCTCGGGCTTGAATCTGGTCTTGCCGACAAGCTCGACCACCTCGCCGTTGGTCTGCTCCTTGCTGGCTATGACGCAATACTTGCCCGGCACGAAATTCTTGATGGCCATATCACGCTCGTAAATGGCACGCACGATGGGAACGATGACGCGACCGACGCGCATCAGAGAGCCGCATTTGAGCGTAGCGTAGCGCGTCAGATTGACACCGTACAGCCAGTCAATATAGGTACGTGCAAAGCCCTCGCCCGCAAGATTATCATACTCCACCGCATCCTTGAGGTCGGCAAGAGCCGCGATCACGGTTTCGGGCGTCTGGTCGGGCAGCCAAAGCCTTTTGAGT
>JAZUSJ010000256.1:0-2356 GCA_045606685.1 Eubacteriales bacterium | reverse complement strand
TCGGGACGTCGAGGGCGCCGTCCCCTGCAGGATGACACTCGGGGTGATGCGCCACTCGGGACGTCGAGGGCGCCGTCCCCTGCAGGATGACACTCGGGGCGATGCGCCACTCGGGACGTCGAGGGCGCCGTCCCCTGCAGGATGACACTCAGGGGATATGTCAGCATGGCAATCGGACATGTACGCGATAATTTATTTCGGTTTCGCCCATTCTCTATGAGATTTCGAATAATGAACGCCTTTTTGGTCAACACTCTCCATACCCAATTTTTATATATGGAGGTAAATATGACACTTACACCCAAGGAATCGAGTCTGCTCAAGGACCTCAAGGGCGAGGAGCAGCTGTGTGTGGCAAAATATCAGAAATACGCGGCCGAGGCCAAGGCACCCGAGCTGCAGGCGTTGCTTTCCGGCATTGCCACAACCGAGCAGGAGCATCTGAAAACGCTCAACGACATGGAAAGCGGAAAACTTGGCACAGTACCCGCACAGATCCCCGCGCCCGACAAATCAAGCTGTGTTGCCGTTTCCTATGCAAGCCCTGCTGACAAGGAGGCCGACGCTTTCCTTTGCAAGGATCTGCTGGCGACCGAAAAGCACGCGTCCGCACTCTACAACACCTGCGTGTTTGAATTCACCTACCCCGAGGCCAGAAAAATGCTTAACCACATCCAGGCCGAGGAGCAGCAGCACGGCGAGATGCTGTACGCTTATATGAACGCCAACGGCATGTACAGCTGAGCAATCCTGTCAACCGTCGTTGGCCGGATTGCAATGAAATGTTTCGCTGCGCGAAACGTGAAATATTTGCTTTGCAAATGTGAAATTTGCGCTTCGCGCAAGTGAAATATTCCGCTGAGAGCGAAATGTTGCGGTCGAAATTTGCTTAAGGCAAATTTCTGTTTTTATTGAATTTTTCAGTAGGCATAGGCTATGATTTTTGAAAAAAGTCCACCGTCCATTTCCTGACCTCGCCTTGCATCAGCACCAGCACGCCGAGATTGAGCAAGGTCATCAGGCCAATGGCGAGATCGGCAACGCTCCACAAAAGGGTGGGTGCGGCCACCGTACCCACCGCTGCGCCGACTGCGAAAATGCAGATAAAGCCCAAGCGCACGCCCTTGTTTTGCGTCAGATACGACAGGGCCTCCAGCGCGTAATGTCCCCAGCACACAACGGTTGCAAACCCGAAAAACAGCACCGCTGCGCACAAAAAGTACCCCGCCCAGTCCCCCAGCACCTCTGTGTAGGCACGCACGGTCATCATGATCGAATTCTCGCCATAGCACGCGACCTTGTCGTAGCTGACCAAAATGACAAGCGCAGTCATGCTGCACAGCACCAAAGTGTCGGCAAACACCTCGAAAATGCCCCAAAAGCCTTGCTTGGCAGGGTGATCGGTATCGGCACAGGCATGCGCGATGGGGGCTGTGCCGCAGCCAGCCTCGTTGGAAACAAGGCCGCGCATGGTGCCGTAGCGCAACGCTCTTGCCATGGCAAAGCCGCCCACGCCTCCGATCGCGCTCTTGGGCGCAAATACCGCTGAAAAGATGCTTTGCATGGCATCGGGGATCTGCCCCGCCCGCAAGATCAGCACCGCCAGGGACAACAGCATAAAGCCACCCGTCATGATCGGCACAAGCAGATCTGTCGCACGCATGATGCGCGCAGAGCCTCCCAGCATGACGACAGCGGTCACAATGCCAAGCACCAGCCCCGTCCATATCCCCGGAATGCCGCAGATCCCCTCAAACACACCTCCGATCGCGTTGGTCTGAATGATACAGCCCATGCTGATGCCATCCACCACGCAAAGCAGCGCAAAAACCGCAGCCAAAAATTTTCCAAGCTGCGCACAGCCAAGGGCAGCAAAGCAATCGGCTATGTAATACATCGCACCGCCACGGTGCCTGCCCTCTTTGTCCGTTCTTCTGTGCGAGATGGCCAGCACCACCTCGGCATATTTGAGAAACATAGCCACCAGCGCACTTACCCACATCCAGAATACCGCGCCCGCTCCGCCGAAATAGATGGCCGAGGCAACCCCCACCAGATTTCCAACGCCAAGCGTGCCTGCCAGAGCAAGCGTCAAGGCACGCACGGGAGAGGTGCCGTTCCCCGTGCGCGACAGCATGCCGCCAAGCATTTTTCCGGGATGAAAAACGCATATAAATCCCACGCGTACGCAAAAAAACACACCGATCAGCACAAGCGCGACGGGTACGCCCACCCCCAAAAGTTTGCCGTTGATCCACTCCATCAAAATCCCTCACCCCTTTGCTGCTTCAATATATGCGCCCGTAAGGGCTTTTTTGTCGTGACGGGCAAATTTTAGCAGACGCGCACCCACCCT
>JAZUSJ010000255.1:0-6362 GCA_045606685.1 Eubacteriales bacterium | reverse complement strand
CTCGCGCAGCTCGCGCAAGGCCGCCTCAATGCCGCTCTCCCCTGCGATCGCACCGCCTGCCGTGATCTCCCACATGTTGGGAAAATTGGGCTTTTCGGGTGCGCGCAGCGTCAGCAGCAGCTCGCCCTTATCGTTTACCGTAAAAATACTGACGCTGAGCACGTACGTCCCCTCGGGCATGGGATCTCCGCGCACGATGGTCGTGCCGAGTTTTTTGCCCGCAGCATCAAACAGATCTCTTTTTTCCATAAAATCCTCACAAATCGTTGTGAAATTCCAAATCAGTCCTCCCAATCGGGCTTTTTTGCGGATGCGGTGGGATCAAATTCGCGCAGCATGCCGCGCACCTTGGCATCCACCACGGCCGTGACCTTGACTGCGTCCGCACCGTATTCCACGTCCTCCACGGTCGCAAAGCGGTACAGCGTGTTCAAAGCACCCTGCTTTGCATTGGGAATGACAAAGGTCACGCGCGCCTTGCCTGCGTGGATCATGCTCTCCAGCTCTTGGGCAAATTTCTCGTAACCCTGTCCCGTCAAAGCCGAGATGTGCGCCTGATGCTCCGCGCTTCTGCCGCTGACCATGGGCAACGCCCCCTCTACCAGATCGCACTTGTTGAACACGTAAAGCGTGGGCTTTCCTGCAGCCCCCAGGTCACAAAGCACCTGCTCGGTTACCTCCAACTGCTGCTCATGCTCGGGATCGCTTGCATCAATGACAATGACCAGAATGTCCGCATACACCGCCTCGTCCAGCGTGGAGCGGAAGGCCTTGATCAGATGGTGGGGCAGCTTGCGGATAAAGCCGACCGTGTCGGTCAGCAAAATGCTCTCACCGCCCGGCAATTCAAATTTTCTCGTGGTGGGATCCAGCGTGGCAAACAGCTTATCCTGCGCCAGGATCCCCGCATCGGTCATGCGGTTGAGCAGCGTGGACTTGCCTGCGTTGGTGTATCCCACGATCGCCACCTTGGGCAGACCGCTCTTGTCGCGCGATGCGCGCATGGTCATGCGGTTCTTTTCCATTTCGGAGAGCTGTGCCTCCAGCGCGGTGATACGGCGCTGAATGTGACGGCGGTCACTCTCCAGCTTGGATTCACCCGGGCCGCGCGTACCGATGCCGCCGCCCAGACGGGAAAGCTGCGTGCCCTTACCGATCAATCTGGGTGCCGTATAGCGCAGCTGCGCAAGCTCGACCTGCAGCTTTCCCTCGCCGGTCACGGCATGATGTGCGAAAATATCAAGGATGAGCATGGAACGGTCGATCACACGCACGTCGTTGCCAATGTCATCCTCTAAGTTTCTGATCTGGGCAGGTGAAAGATCCTCGTCGGTCACCACCAGATCGATATCGTTATTCTTGCAAAGCTCTGCGATCTCCTGCACCTTACCCGAGCCGATCAACGTACGGGGATCGGGAGTATCCTTGCTTTGCACCACGCGCGCAAAAGCAACGCCGCCTGCGGTATCCAGCAGTCTTTCCAGCTCATCCAGACCGGATTCCACCGCCTGCAGGTCGGCATCTCTTGTCACAATGCCGATCAGCACCGCGCGCGTTTGCGCATCACTCTTGATTTCCCTGTTTTGCAAGTCTTGCATTCTGTCTTCTTCTCCTTCTCTTCTCCGCCTTGTGCGTCACGTGTACGTAGCGCTGCATACACGACACGTAATCCTCATGCAAACGCGTGTTTTTGCCTCCGAATCTGGTAAGCATCTCGCGTCCGCTGATCCAGCATACCTGCTCGACCTCTTCCTCTTGCAGCACCATGTCCGCGATCTCGGCATCGGTATAGACCAAATATACGTCCACGATCTTATGTCCGTTATAGGTACGGATGCAGTTGCGGATCTGTTCCCGACCAATCTCAAGTCCCAGCTCCTCACGCACCTCGCGGCGCATACCCGTTTCGCTGTCCTCGCCTGCCTGCACCACGCCCATGGTCATGCACCATGCGCCGGGCAGCACTCTTTTGGTGACAGATCTTTTTTGGATCAGAAAACCGTGATCTCTGTGATAAATAAAGGCGTGTACCACCATGGTATACTCATCCTCGCCAAGACGGTAACGGCGGCCTCGCTCAACCAGCTTACCCGTTCTGATCCCATCGTGCGTATAAACGTCCAGCATTTCCATATCTGTCCTTCTTTCTCCTTGGCTCCGAAGCAAATCGTGCCTTGGCGCGAGATAAACGCTCGTCAAAAACGAAAACGGGCAGACTCCCACCCATAGCGTAGAGTCTGCCCGTTTATCATCAATGTCGCAAGAATTACTTTCTTACAGCTTCCAGTCTCTTCTTGAACTTGTCAACACGACCGCCGGCATCAACGAACTTCTGCTTACCGGTGAAGAAGGGGTGGCACTTGGAGCAAATTTCAACTCTCATTTCGCTGCCCTTGGTGGAACGGGTAACGACAGTCTCGCCGCAAGCGCACTTAACGACACACTCTACGTAATTGGGATGGATTCCGCTTTTCATTTTTTATACCTCGCATAAATTTTCTCGATGTTCTTTGACATCGGATTCACAAGCGGAGACATTATACCACATATTATGCCCGTTGTCAAGGAGTTTTTGAAAATTAATTATTTTTTTGCATTTTGGATTTTGGGAAAATGCCGTGTGATCGTTTTTTCACATTATTCTTCCGGACAAAGACCGTGTAACAGGGGGCGGTTCTCTGTTACATGATTTTACCTTATATTATAAGGGTATTACGCGTTGCGCGTAACGGAAGGGACAGGCCGTCACCGCAGGATCAAACGGAAAATGCCGCGGAGTGTAAAGCTATTGATTCAAATCCACGCTGTTTATCTGCTCATATATCAGCTCTGCGAAGGCAGGATTGTAACAGGGAACGGTTCTCTGTTACATGATTTTCCCTTATATTATAAGGGTATTACGTGTTGCGCGTAACGGAAGGGACAGGCCCTTGTTACACCGCATGATTGGTTTTTGTGTCGTGTTCGGTTGCAGCGCAGCGTAACAATGCTCCGTCCCCGGTTACGCGTAAGGTTTCTTCAAAAGATCGCTTTTTAATTTGTGTTTTTCTCTATGAAACTTTGAATAACTTGTGCCAATTCTACGGGAAGTTCGCTATACCCCTGACAAAGCACGCCTTGCGCATCATAATATGTCGAACAAATATATAGGCACTTCTTTCCATCTTGCTCTCGTTCGTAAACACTTCCCAACCATACAATGTCGTTGGTTTTCTCAAATTCCACCAGTATCACGCATTGGGAATGATTCTTTATATTCTCTAAATACATAAGTTTTGGACTGCTTGCAAGATTTGAGCAAGGGGACGCATACGCGCTTTGCAAAGCCTCTGTCCACTCTGCATTGTCATCAGCATTCCACTCTGCCACGAGCAACGAACTACCGTAAAAGTTTGTCCCTTTGACAAGAGGGCTATTTTCTCTTTGCTTATCTGCTTTGACCGCATGCATATCCTGTATTACTTGGGAATAAGACATTAATTTCACTGTTACCTTCTTTATCGTCCAATCCTTCATTGGCAAGACCTTGGACGATTGAAGTATCTGGGGTTTCAATAAATAACCATCTGTATTACCGAAATATCCCACGCCTTCTTCGCACACATGAGTTACACTAATAAACTCTTTGTCTGGGAAATCAGGCAATGTTGCCAATCTCAAACGTTCTTCGGAATTATTGGGATTGATGATTTCAATCTCCCAAGGAGAGCAGGATGCTTCTATCAGCTGAGGATCGGCAACAAAATAACTTTCCGAAAATGTTGTTAAAAAATTATGATTGAAATTCTCCGATTCATTTGGCAATGTAAACGCTGTTTTTCCTTGAGAGCACCCAACAAAAGTCAAAAGAAATAGCATTAATACCGCAATGAGACTTACATGATTTTGCTTCATATTAACCTCCCGATTCAGTAAAAATAAAATCCAAATTGGTATGAACAACTCCATCATTGTCAGTAATTGAAAAATTCTTGTAACAGGGGGCGGTTCTCTGTTACATGATTTTACCTTATATTATAAGGGTATTACGCGTTGCGCGTAACGGGGGACAGGCCGTCACCGCAGGATCAAACGGAGAATGCCACGGGGTGTAAAGCTATTGATTCAAATCCTCGCTGTTTATCTGCTCATATATCAGCTCTGCGAAGGCAGGATCAATTTCAGCCAAGCGCACGATTTCTCTGTCTGTATACTTCGTGCAGTCCATATACAGCTTACTTCCCTCTTTATCACCGCGTAACCGAGCTACCCAGATCAAGCTGTCCGTCTCTTCGAAACGCACAAGAAGAAAGCATTTCAAAGAATCCCTTGCCGTATCATCCAAAAACAAACAAAGCTCACGTGCCGGAAGACCGGTAAGAACGGTATCCCCAAAAGCTTTTCTTGCCGCATAAGAATCGACCAAAGATTCAAATTCTTCTTGATATTCTGCACCTTCAAATACGGCAAGCTCGACTGCGCCATGATCCATATGATACTGTAACGGATTTACGATAAAGGAACGTGCCTTTTGATCTTTATCTTGCTCATATAATCTGACGGTTGAAAACTCTTGTTCCGGCAGAGCTAATATACTCACGCTTTGGATAGTCCATGATTGTAGAGCAGGAGTCGATTCGCCACGAGAATATAGCGACAACGAATATTCCGTTCCGCGACCAACAATCGGCTTTTGCTTTACTGCTGCAACAAATTGGTGATCTTTGACGTTTTTGACCACTCCAAGATTATAACGCCCGGAGGCCAACCCTTCATGCGCTTGCTCGGCTGTGATATAGACTTCGGTACCTGTTATCCCGGCAGATACGTATATCAAATTAGCCTCAGCTCTTTGGTAGTCCGTTGCAAAGGCTTCCTTGAACTCTTTATCAAACACCTCAGGCATGGGAGTGCCGGTTCCGGTCAAGCCACAAGAGGATAAAAATGAAATGATAAAACCGAGAAAGCAGATCGTTGCAATCTTCATTTGTTGCATGAAATACCTCCTTGTCAATTCAATATGTTAGCAAATTCAAAAAACTCCTGCGCGCATAAAACTTGCTCAAATATAAAAAATAAGATTGTGCAAGAATATTATACCAATTTTTTTACTGCTTGTCAATTTTTAATATCCGTTGACTTTTCCCCGTCAAAAAGAGTCAGGAGCGTCACGCAAAGCAAGCAAAGCGTGATCAGCAATCCGACCAAGGAATAATACGAAATTCCCAAAAGCAACGGTGCAAGCGAGAGCAGCGAGGCGATGATGGCAACGCACAGCACGGGTACGCGCATGCGCTGCCCGACAAACACGTAGATCGCAACCAGCACAAGCAAGGCACAACTCAGAAGCGCTACGAGAAAGGGGGCGAAATTGGCGTATCCGAATGGGACGAGCGAAAAATAAGAGTAAGTCAGGCGCAGCGGCGGCTCACCGGGAGGCGTCATAAAGTTGCAGACCGCGCCAAAGGGCATGATCTCCAGCGCAAGAGCCAAAAAAACTGCAGATAAAGCAAGAACCTTTCTCATTGTGTACCTCCTTCTTGGGAAACGGGCGTCAGCTTTGCTACGATCCCGTTCAGATATGCTCTCATGTCACAGTCGCTTGTGATCTTGTGCAGATCCCCGTTGTAATCTACGTAATCTTCGAAAACGATCAGCATGCTGTCGATCCTTCTGTGCGCAAGGTCGTAAAAGGTCAGCTGATACGAAATTGCAAGCGGCTCGGTGATCCTGACCTTTTCAAGCGTCAGCGATTGCAGCGTCGCGCAAACCTCGTCCACCTCGCGATAGTCTGAGATCACGTAATCCGTATAGGATCGGTCGGTGCTTGAAAAGGCGCGCACCTCGATATACGACGTGCGTGACAGATCCCCGATCTGCACCTGCCTTGCGCATCCGCAAAGCAGCCCCGACAAGACAAGCAGCACAAGCAAAAAAGTCAGCGAACGTTTCATGATAACCTCCATACCCCTTTTGGGTTCTACTTATATAGACGGCTTTTTTTGAAAAAGGTTTCGCTTTTTGGGAAAACTTTTTTGAAAAATTTCAAAATTTTTATCATGAGCTGTGTGTTAGAGGCCCCCACACCGCCGCGCTTTTACGGTTCTTCGTGCAGGCAGCGTCTCAGAAACCTGCGCAGATCCCGCTGCACGCGTTTCGCGCTTGCGGTTTTGCGCCACTCCATGTCCGCTTGCGGACATTCCGTTCCGCAAAACTTCGACTCCGTCAATTCACCGCCTTGCGGTGAATTTCCTTCGCTCAGGATGACACTCGGGGGATGCGCAGCACGACTCACGACAGAGCGATTGGAATACTATGTCAGAAAACCAACTCCGTTCTTTTTGACACCTCTGGCGCAAAGAAGAACATATTTGCTTCGCAAA
>JAZUSJ010000254.1:0-2491 GCA_045606685.1 Eubacteriales bacterium | reverse complement strand
AATCATGAAGCAGATCAGGCAGTATATTCCGGTATACTTAGCCTGCGGCGGTGACGAGCTGGACGCATTGGACGATATCCTGTCCAAAAAGGTGTTCAGAAAGCTGGAGGCGCAAAACCCGATCTACGTGCGAAACAGCGTGGAGGGGCTTTGCAACTACCTTGACGAGCTGTTTGGCTATGACCGCATGAAGCTGTGCAAGGAATACTTGCGCAGATTTGAGAGAGCGGCGTGATGTTGAGCGGGGGCTTGCTCCGCAGAATACAACCAAAATATTGAAATTTGTTCCGTAGGGGAACAAATTTCTACCGCAACATTTTGCCTGATGGCGAAATATTTCACTCGCGCAACGCGCGAATTTCACTTTTGCGAACGCAAAAATTTCACGTTTCGCTTGCGAAACATTTCACCATCCCGAAAGGAGTTCAGGATGCACGAGCTGGATATATACTATCGCGCTATGCGTGGGCTGCGCGAGAAAACGGCTGTACACGATAAATGCCGTCGCTTGACGTCTGCCGTCAAGCGTGCTGCAAACGATGGCGACGCGCTGTGTGCGCAGCGTACCGTTTGTCATATAGAAGAGGATTGGGTGTCCTTTATCGAAACGCATCTGCCTTACGTGGAAAGAGCGATCAAGGAGGAGCGGCAGTTTATCCGCCGCGAGGGCGAGACCGTGGATATCGGCAAAGCCAAAAAGGTGTCGCGCGATTCGGTCGAGCATCTGGCGCGGCACAGCGAAATGATCACCCACCTGCCCGAGGAAGACGAAATGCTGATCCCGGACAGGATCTATATCACGGAGAATACAAGCAATTATACCGTCTACGAAAACCGCTTTTTGTATCTGCTTCTGACCTTTCTGAGCGATTTCGTGGAGATGAGGTACACGAAAATTGCCGAGCTTGGCAACACGTACAAGGCCGACCTGACCACGCATAAGAGAGTGATCATGGGCAAGCGCACGCTGGATTTTGAGCTGCGCTTTTCCGAGCAGGCCAATACCGATCCGTATGCGGATAAAAAGGATAAGGTCAGCTCCATGATCGAGCGCGTGGAGGCCATCCGCGTCATCACCAACATGCTGCTGATGACGCCGCTGATGAAGGAGGTTGCCAAAGCGCCCATGATTTCTCCGCCCATCACGAGAACCAACGTGCTGCGTATGGATAACAATTTCAAATACGCGGTTGAGCTGTACGATTTTCTGGTGGCATACGCGGGTGACGGCTATACCATAGAGTACCGCAACGTCGAGCAGCAGCCATTTGACGAGGCGCTGGAAAACGAGATCGACGAGATCGTGGCGCTTACGTCGTATCTGACCTATAAGTACGGAAACGATATGGGCAAGGAGCTGGAGCAGCGGTATATTGCGGAAGAGATGGCCGCGCAACAGGCTGCCGAGCAAAAGCGTAGGGAGCAGTTGGAGCAGCTGCGCGAGCGCGCGTATGAGAGTCAAAGCTCCATGGAGCAATATTTGCTTGCGCTGGAGGAGCAGAACAGAATGCTGGAGAAGCATGCCGAGCAGCTGCGTGCGGCTGCGGAAACGCTGCAAAAGTCGGTCGACGTGGAGGCGCAAAAGCTGTCTGCGGTGTATTATGAGCAATGTGACCGCAAGTTCCGCGACAAGCGCGAGGCTTTGATCTCTTCCTATGAGGCAAAGCTGGAGGGTAAGCAACAGGAGCTTGACCGCGCAGCGCAAAAGGCGGCAGAGGATGCTGCCGAGAAGGACGGCCTGACGGCAAGATTGCACGCTTTGCAATACAGAGTGGGCGAGAGTCCCGTGGAGGATACCACAAGCAGAGAGTATATTGCGCAGCTGGAGCGAGAGCATACTTGGTTTGTGGAAATGTTTGAAAAGAATTGGAAGCTGACCAAAAAGAGGATCCGCAAGGACATTTTGTGGTCGGATCATAAAAAGAAGTCCGAATGATTGGAGAGGTATAGCCGAAGAGTGCTGCGCAGTTTTGCGCGAGCAAATATTTGCCGCTTAAAACCGTGTGAGTTCGACTCTCTTCGGCTATACTTCAAAGGGTAGGTTGATATGCGAAAGAAACATCCGAAAACTAAATATATCGTCCTGCTGGTGCTGATCCTGGCATTTGGGCTTTTGACCGTGGCGGCCGTATTTTTGGCAGCCCCCGACGGCGGCTTGCCCATGGATAATGCCTTCATCCCCTCGGAATCGGTGCTGGTGCTGGGCGTGTTGGCCTTGCTTTTGCCCGTTTTGCTGGTCGCGCTGATCATATCGATCCGCAAAAAGCCCAAAAAGGCGCAAAGGATCCAGGCGCAGCCCGGAGATAAGCTCAGCGCACGGCTGGACGGCAAGAAGGATCCTGCCGCGCAAGGTGCGGGGAGCAAGGGCGCAAAAGGTGCGGGGCAGCCGACAGGCCAAGGCGCAAGAGCGGAGGGCGAGAGCAGATTTTTCATGCTGAGCAAGACGGATCAGATCATGAAGAAGTATACCGCGCCCACGCATCAGGAGCAG
>JAZUSJ010000253.1:0-25819 GCA_045606685.1 Eubacteriales bacterium | reverse complement strand
CCGCATATTTCCACTTTATTATAATACATACAAACTCACCTTGTCGGTTTTCGTCAAGGGGAGTTTTGCCCATTTGTGTTTGGTGTATACAGTTTTGTCGATTGGTGAAATTTGGAGCAAAGCCGCGGCATGCCGCATTTATGTCTTTCGCAGCCTCCGGTAAAGGCGGATCAGGCATCGGTACAGAGGGCAGCTTGCCTCCATGCAGTATTTTCTGCAAGTCCAATCGTAAGCACCGTACTGCTTCAGATATGCCCGCTCCTTTTTTAGCAGTTCCCTGTCCCCGTGCAGAAAGGCAACGCGCAAAAAGGCCTTGTGCGCGGTCAGGTGCGAGATCTGCTCATATGCTGCCAGCTGCTCTTTGGGGATCTGCATATGCCGCAGCGTCATAACGCGGATGCGATGCATCTGTTCGCATCTGTCCAGCATCTGCTGCTCGGTGCGCACCTGTGCGGAATGGCTGTTTTGGTTGCGCACGTAATGATACACGGTCCGATCCAACGCGTATCCTCTCTCCTCATACAGCACGGGCAGCAGCATCTGCAAATTCTGCCCGGTGCGCAAAGGGTAGATATAACGATCGGGATTGGCACGCAGCAGCACGCTTGTACGCAGCATATGCGCACCGCAACAGTAGTATGCGTCGTCATCCCTCAAAAAGCGCATAAACATCTGCCCCTTCTCTGCCATATCCGCAGGCGGGCTGAGCGTAAAGCTCACGTCAAGGCCGTCACCGTCATGCACGTCCGTCTTACCCGACACCCACGCATATGCGGGATGCCCGTCCAGAAAGGCGGCACGCACCTCCATGGCATCAGGCTCATAGTAATCGTCCGCGTCACACCAGCACAAATATTTTCCCGCAGCATGCTGCAGACCGCAGGCAACCGCTGCCGCGATTCCCCCGTTTGGCTGCGTCAGCACGGTCATGGGAATGCCGCGCTGCGCAAAGCGCGGACGGTATTGCTCCAGCACCTCGGCGGTGTTGTCGGTCGAGCCGTCATTGACGAATATGTACTCCATATTCTGCCACGTCTGCGCAAGGATCGAATCAAGCAGCCTGTGTACCGTATGACCGCAATTATAGCCGGGCGTAATAATGCTGATAAGGGCTTGTTCTGTCATACGCGCCTCCGGATTCTTTTCAAAAAATCATATGTGCAAGGAAACAGACAGCAAAGCGCAAGCTTGATCTTTGCCCGCAGCGAAATCCCCCACACCCACAAAATACGCCCAAGACAAGCGATCGCCTGCTTGCGATACGCGCGGTACAATGTGCGATCTGCATCAAATTCCGCACGGTGCAAACCATGCAGCGTATCCGCATAAAAGTGCGCAAGCGCATCCAGCGCGGCATTCTCTGCCTTTTTGGAAATATCACAGCACAGCGAGGCGATGGCACGGTATGCCTGCACGACACTCAGATTTTCCCGCCCGAAGCCCCGATTGGTCACGCTTTGGCCATGCTGCCTGTAATGATACAGGACTCTGTGCGAAAAATACACGCAATTTGCCGCCCGCAGGGCTTGCACGCAAAACAGCGTATCCTCTCCCACGCTGATCTCGGGATCAAAGCGCACCTGCTCTGTAAGCCTTGCGCAAAACAGCTTGGTGCATGCAAAGCGGTTGACGGGTGTCACGCAGGCGCACACAGCCTGCTCTGCATTCATGACCGACGCATATCCCCTGTGCGTGTGCGTGATCGAATGATCCCGATGATCTATACTGTATTCAAACATGGCCGCATCCGCACCGTGCAGCTGCATCTGCCCGAGCAGATAGGCGTAAGTATCCGGCTCAAGCGTGTCGTCGCTGTCCACAAAGGAAACGTAGCTGCCGCGCGCCTGCGCAAGCCCTGCATTCCTTGCGCGCGATACACCGCCGTTTGCCTGATGGATCACGCGCACGCGCGCGTCCCGTGCAGCGTACGCGTCGCAGATCGCTCCGCTTTGATCCGTGCTGCCGTCATCCACCAACAAGATCTCAATATTTCGGTAGGTCTGCGCGATCAGACTGTCGATACACGCGGGCAAAAACTGCGCCGTGCAATACATGGGCACGATCACGGAAATCAACGGATTCTCCTTCATTTTGCCCTCCATTTCAAGATCATTTTTGCCGCTCTGCACCGCACGATCCGAGCAGGCAGATACAGCCTTTCGTTGGTCAGCACGCGGGCGGCGGTCAGCAGGCTTGCGGGATCGGATAACAGCGACCGATGCAAATACCTGTGCCTTTGCGCCCAGGCGTTGGCCAAGGTCAGCCGCTTGCCTGCATACTCCTTGCCTTGGCGCATGATGATAAAATTCTCATATTGGCACAAAAGCAGCCGTCTTTGCAGCCGCATCTCGCGCCTCGTCAAAGTAGCAATCCCGCGCAAATACGCACGCGCCAACGCATGCTCGTATTCTTGCGCCTGTCCGGGCGTAAAAGCCCGACACAGCGCCAAAAAATGCTTCTCTATGCTTTGGTGCGCAGGCGAGATCATGGCGTACATATCGCGCTCACCCTCAAGATCGCAAAGCACGGGCTGCGCCTTCTCCTCTTTGATGCAATAGTACGCGGTCGCACCGTGATCGGCACACAAAAGCCGCTCAAAAAAGGTGTGATCAAAGCTCCAGTATGCGTAGAGCGAGTGTTCAAGGTCGTGTGCATCAAACAACAGCCCTTGCTTGGGACTGTGTGCAGGATCGGATCGCAGTGTCCTTCCCACAAGACCGAGATAGTAGCCTTGCACGCGCGTCTGCTCTCCCAGCACCGCGCTGATATGATCCTGCATGGTCCCCGACCAGCCTACGTCGCAAATGGCCACGCGATCAGATCCGCTCAGCCCCTCATCCGCAAGATACGCGGCAAAGGCTTGCCTTTGCTGCATGCGCATCTTTTCATAGGCTGCTGCAAACGAGCCATTTGCCCAAAGCCGTGGCAGATCGCGCTCGCAAAAAACGTGGTCTTGCGGAAACTGCGCCAAGATCTGCGCGGCCAACTCCTTTTCTGTATGCAAGCACTCCAAGAGCGAGGACAGCGGCTTGCCCAAAAAGAGCGAAAAGGGTTCCTTTTGTACAGGCGCAAGGCTTGGCAGATAGGTCGACAGCCTCGACACGTACAAATATTCGGTACGGATGCCCTGCACCCCCTTGGCCTTGAGATAAAGGTCGAAATACGCCTTGAGTGCCTGTCCCTCACGTGAAAGAAACCATACGCAATCATGCCTGTTGCGCACAAGCGACAGGTACAGCTTATCACAAAATGCATATAGCGCAATGGCGTAAGCATCCAAACCCCGGGGCGCGGTGGGCAGCTGCACATCCGGGCATTTCTCGTGTGAGCTTGGCAAAGCAGCTTGCATGCGCTCCTTTGCCTCTCTCCACGGCATATAAATCGCAAAAATCCCCTTGTTTTGCGGCATATGCACGTCGGAGTGCAGATCATCCCCCATCATCAGGCATTGCGCGGGGGCGACCTGTAGCGTTTGCAATACGTGATCATAAAGCGTCCCCTCCGCTTTTGTCACACCGCAATCGCAGGACACGAAAATATCGGCAAAAGACGTGCCGATCTCCACGTGGGCAAGATATGCTTCAAGGCTTTGCTTGCCAAGAGCATAGTCCGAAACGACAGCCACGCGCACGCCTTTGTCCAAAAGATCGCGCAAAACCCTTTGCATACGCGCATCGGGGTACAGGTGCGCCATCTCCACCGCTTGCTCTATTTCAATCAGGCTATGATAAAAGTCCTCTCCGTCCGTGTCTTGCGCGATCAGATCTGCGTGCTTCATGCGGCGCAGCATCTCGTCCGTGACCTGCCTGTACGTATAAGCCCTTCCGAACGCACGCTCGGCAAATGCCTCGGATTCGATTCTGATGCGCAAAACCGCCTGCGCATACGCATCCGCGATGCCATACGCGCTGCAGATCCAATCCGCTGCAAGCGCACAGCGCTCCCCTTTGCCAAGATCTCTGTGAACCAGCGTGTCAAAAAAGTCCACAAGCACGTATTCAATTTTTCCCGTACGCAAATGCTTTTGCACTTTCTTTAACACGTCCATTTCTCTATCCCTTTAAAATCTTATATTTGATGCTTCCGAGCATCCTGCAGACTCTTGTGTAGGCGGATACCCTTGAAGCACGCTTGACGGCTGCATCAAAGTCCTTTTGGTAAGCGTCAAAAAACGCATTGCGACGGCCGCGCTGCTTTTGCACCGAGCGAGTCGCGCAGGCATTGTATGACAGCGCCCGTGCGCTGTCCACAGGCATGGAAAAAATGCGATCGGACACGGCATCCAGCAGCTGCTTTCCCTTGGGGCTTTGCACAAGCACCAAGGAAACCCCGTCTTTGGCTTCAAGCTCGGGATGCATCCGCTCCACGCCCCAAAAATCTGCCAGCGTGATATCGCACGCACGGGATGCCTTGCGGTTGACGCATTGATAGCAGGAGGGACGAAGGCTGAGGTTACCAAGGAATGCCTGCATATAAGCGTCACGGTCGTGTGCTTTGCAGAATGCAGGGGATCCCTCTTTGTCGATCCTCATGGCAAACTGCTGCCAGCTCATGCTCTTATCCCTGAAATTGATGCTTCTCACCGCCCGCGTGCCTGCATGATGCTTGGCAAGATATGCGTCCCATACCTTTTGCGAGGGTACGCCGTGGCACACGATATCCTGCAGGATCAAACGGTCATACTCTCTTGCAAGATAAGCGCGAAGTCCCCGGATCTGGCAAGGCGTTCCCGAAAAATACACCCATCGCCCCGCATCCAGAAATTCCTTTGCACGCACATAGCAATCCCCTATCTCGCTTTGCACGTATTTGGAGGTGCGCAAAAGCGGCAGCTGCTCCGCACGTTCCATATACGTGTGGCGCACGTGCCAATGCTCGTCAAAGCCCGCACCGAACACAACGCCCCCACGCGCGATGATCTCGGATGCCAAAACCGAGAACAAGCCGCCCGACGAGCTTGCCACGCGCACGTCGCGATCAAGCGCCCAAGCCGCCAGTGCCTCGGGCAGGCTTTCATCCTCCTTGACCGCATTGCCGAGCACGGGGCAAGCACGACTGCATGCGCCGCAGCCGATACACGCGTCTTCTTTGACGCACGGATAGCAAAAGCCCTCGTCATCCGCCACCCAATCGATCGCGCCCACAGGGCAAGACACCTCGCAAGCACGACAGCCGGTGCAATAAGACTTGGGAGCTAAATCCACACCGATCTTTTGCTGCGCGATCTCGGCAGCGGCGCGTAAAATATAGTCCTTGGCCGCCTGCCTGTCCTTGGCAAGCACGGCATTGACGTGATCAAAGCAAATCTCCAAGGCTTTCTCCATGTACACGTTTTGCTGCATATGATCCAGCCCCACATGCTGCAGAATACTCGGAATACGCGTTTCCATGCCCTGCCCGTCCGTGCGCTCAAAGGCCGCAAAGGGACGGTTGAAGATCAAGGAAAACGCAACACCGTGAAAGGAATCGGTGCAGATCATGTCCGCATGCGCTGCAAGCCACAAAAATTCGCACGGCCCTGCCGCGTAGTATTCGGGGAAATCACGGTTTGCAACGTACGTCACCGAAAGGCCGTGCGCCTTTGCATAAAGATCGATCTTTTTTTGATAAGCGGGCGTGATCCTGCCCAAAAAGTAGCAAAGCAGGTAAGGCTTTCGCGGTATGTGCGCAGGTGCCTTTGCCATTTCGCGCCATTGCTCTGCCCCGATCCAAAAGGTAGGATCCTGCAGGGCAGGCACGCTTTGCCCGGTCAGAGCTTGCAAAATATCCGCTCCGCTCTGCTCTCTTGCGCTCAGATGCTGCATGCCGCACAGCATTTTGCGATATTCTGCTTGATAACAGGCATCCAAGGTGTCCACACCAAGACTTGGCGCAAGTGCGACACGCTTGTACTGTGGCATGAAATCAAGAAAATACAAGCTTGGCATACCGTAACGCGGATTCCAGATCTGATCGCTGCCGCAAACTGCAAAATCAAAGTCTTTCAGCGCGGCAAACGGTACGTTATCGTGTAAAAACGCAAACGGCGTAAAGCGGATGTACCGCTCGTCAAATGCGGCAAAGCGTGCAAGCCGTTGCTCTCTTTGTGCGTCCTCTTTGTCGCAAGGCTTTCGGCCAAGGACGTATTGCTTTACGTGCGCAGGCGTCAGCTTATGCCAAAAGGGCTGCTCGGGTGTCAGGGATCTGTCATATTCCGCCTGCGGCACGACCAGCGTGCTTGGCGCAAAGCCAAGCCCCTCCAGCACCTGCTGCACGGCAAAATTCTGCAGCCTGTTTCCGTAATTATCGGAAGGCGGCATTGTTACGATCAAAACCTTACGTTCCATATCCCTTTTCCTTTTATGACAATAGTTTTACAAAAAATTCCTCAAGCGTGATCATGCCGTACGTCACGTTGCGTATCCCGTACAAATAATAGCCGAAATACAGGATCATCGCAATGCCAGAGAGTGCCGTGCAGGACTTTTTCTCCAGTATGCTGAAAATATAAGGCAGAGCCAGCGCCAGCGAAAAGCTCAGATACAGGGCCACGCGGCCGATCAGATTGGCCGTGCCGAATAAAGCAAGAAACATAATGCCAAAGCACAGCGTTGCAATATTGACAAACGTGTGCTGATACCTGTCCCCGTCCCTGCGCACGCGCTCGAAAAAGACCAGCGAGAGCAAGGGCGTTACAAAAAACACCAGCACGCGCAGCACGTTGACACCGGTTCCCTCAAAGGAATCGCTTGGATAATCGTCCCCCAATGAGAGCGCAAAATCCAGCGCAAGATTGATAAAGGAGTCAAAAAACAAGGCAACACAGCCAACGGCAACCATCAAGAAAACCATTTTGATGCCCCAAGGCTTTCCCGTCAGGAGCGGCAGGAGCAAAAACAGCAGCACGTACGGATGGAAAAGTGCCGCGAGAAGCACTACAATGCATGCTCGGATATACTTCTTTTGCAAAAACAGCGGAATTGCCCAGATCGCAATCGCAATGGCCATGGCCTGCTTGATCGCAGCCAACGAAAACAAAAGCTGCTCGGTGGTGACGAACAGGAACACCGACATAAAGAAATTGACTGAATACCGCTTCAAAAAGACGAGCAAAGGGGCGATGCAAAGAGCCGCGCACAGCATGATGAACAAATGCTCGTTGTCGGTCAGCGAGCGCACCGCTGCCTGCAGGCACAAAAATCCGGGGCAATCGCCAAGAGGCAGCGGCTGTTTCAAAAGCGCGGACAGCGTCGGGCTTTGCAAAAAGCTTTGGATATAAACGCCCGTATCGTTATAGCGCACGCGCAGTCCGCACAAAAACACAAGGATCAGAATCAGCAAAACACTCCAGCATTCAAGTCCCGCGTAAACACCGTGCGCTTCGGCGCCCCACACGCGTCCGCTTTTTTGCACAAGCCTTTCGGAATGCTTCTGCGACAAATAGCCGAAAACCATGCATATTACCAATATGACAAGACAAAAGGTCATACCCTCTCCCCCTTTTGCTTGTATTTTGCTCTGTGCAGCGCACGGTACAGCCACTTGGGCATCAGCCCCAAAAGCAGCGTGGGAATACAGTACAAAACGTAATAGCAAGGCAGGCGCAGCGCCTTGATCGCATACAGCTGCACGCGTATCTGATTGATGCGGTACTTGTATTTTTTGCGCGACGCGGATGCCCTGTCCTCGCGCACAAGATACAATGGCTCTTCCAGATTGTAGCCACGGTAGCCCTTGGCATACAGCTTTACCCACAAATGAAAATCCTCCACGCGCAAAAGCCCTTGATCCACCGTATATCCCCCGACCGCCTCAATCGCCTCGCGGCGGATCATGACGGGTGCGTGGGAAAAGGGCGTGTCACGCTTAAAGTCACGCGCTGCGGGCGCAGGCTTGGGATAGGTTCTGCCCCACACACCATGCTCGTCAAACATGGCCATGGCGCTGCTGACAAACGCATACGCCTCGTGCTGCTCCAAAAAGGCAAGCTGCGTGGCAAAGCGGTGCGCTGCGCAAATGTCATCACCGTCCATGCGCGCAATATACTCCCCTTTTGCATGAAAAAGGCATTCATTGAGCGTTTGATTGAGTCCCTGATTGGAGAAATTCTGTAAAAGAACGATGCGTGCATCACGCCTTGCATACTGCTCTGCCAGCGCATACGTGCCGTCGGTCGATCCGTCGTCACATAAGATCAGCTCGAAATCCTGCTCTGTCTGCGCAAGCACACTGTCAAGTGCGGCTGCAAGCGTCTGCTCACAGTTATAAATGCCCATCAGCACCGAGATCTTCATACACTTTTCCTCCTTTCAAGATCATAGATTCCGATAAATACACGAAAGCTCCGCCTGTACACGCTCGGCTGTATAAGCCTGTGCGCGCTGTACAGCGGAGCATCCCATCTCTTGTGCAAACACGGAATCGGTCAAAAGTCGTGTCAACACACGGGCATATTCGTCTGCGTTATCTGCAGGGACCAGATATCCCGTTTTTTTGTGTGCCACCAACTCACGGTGTCCGCGGTTGATCGATGCTACCACAGGCTTTGCGCAAAGCATGGCCTCGATCACGTTCATGGGCAGCCCCTCGCGGTAGCTGCAGCTCACCAAAGCATCGGCCATACGATACCAATCCTCGATCTGCGTGGTATACCCCAGCAAGCGCACGTGCGCTTCCAGCCCTTGTGCGCTGATCTGCGCCCGCAAATCCTGCTCCCCCGGCCCATTCCCCGCAATACACAAAAGCGCATCGGGACAATCCTTGATCACGCGGGACATGGCGGCAATGGCTGTTTTTTGGTTCTTGTTTGGCAGCAGCTCTCCCACGCAAAGAATCAGCCGCGCCTTGGGCGGTATGCCATATGCTTCGCGCAGCTGCACCTTTTGCTGCATTCCGACGGGATAAAACCGTGCAGCATCCGCACCCACACCGTGAATGCGGCATACCTTTGTTTTGAATCTGCGCCTTGCCAGCGCCTCATCCTCGTCCGTAATGGTCAAAAGCCGATCGGTCATGCGTGCGCACACCCATTCGATCGGGAAATAGAATAGCCAATTTCTGATAGGCGCACCGCGATAGAAATGAAAGCCGTGTGCCGTGTACAGCACGCAAAGCCCTTTCCTTCTTGCCTTTCGGCAAGCAAGACGCGCAAGCACACCGCCCACGGGCGTGTTGCAATGCACGATCTCATACCCTTGCGTATCGATCAGAGCCTTGAGATTACGATATGCCACCGCGTTGCTTACAGACAATGGTGAGCGCGCAAACGGCAAATCGAACACCCGATCCGCAAAATCCAGCGCAAGACCGTTCTTCTCTGCCAGATTGTTTCTTGCAGCCACGTGTACCTCATACCCGGCATCATGCAAAATGCGCACCAAGGGCTTATGAAATTGGCAAATATGACTTTGTACGGTGGCCACCAATAATACCTTTTTCATAGCACTAAAACGGAAGATGCGAATTGATGGTAAAGGCAGTCCCCAAAAGACGCGCACGCAAATCGGTTTCGGTCTTGTTGACCACGCGGATCCCCATCTCCCACAGGTCCTTATTCAGTATTTGTTTGATATCCAGATGATGCTGATCCGACACGCGCGCCTCGAGCGGTACGCTGAGCATCAGATCCAGCAATCTGCGATTGTTGTAAATGATCGTAATATCCGCATAATATTTCATCTCGCTGATATTCAGAGAGGCAAAGCTGCCGCACGCAACCTCCCAGTAATGCAGGTCGGCAGGCAGATAAGTTTTGTCAATCCCCTCGTATTCATAATCGCGTATATATGCGGCAAATATATCGTCCACGCGACTCACAAGCCTTCGGTCGAGCAAAAACAGCTTATACAGATTGCGAAACAATCTCGGAGAAAGCGCGGGCATGGTTTTGCGGTGAAAATACTTGTACCAATACGCACGCGTGGTCTCGGACACCCAGCTTTTGACCTCCACGTCAGCCGTAAGCCGATCCCTTAGCACCATGCGCTTGCGCAGCTCGTGATCCGGTGTGCTTGCCACGTAGCCGTTATTGTGCATCAGCACCGCCTTTCTTTGTTGGTACAACGGGATCTTTGCAGCATCTGTGGGTACGCGGTACAGCGTCCAAGGCAGGCCGAATCGGTCGGATATGCGCTTGGCCGCCTCGCAATCCGGCTCTTCCTTATCGGCAGCCAGATAGCTGAAGGTCTCCAAATCCCCGTACATGCCGTTGGCAGCGGCAAAGGTGGTATTGCTGTCAATGCCGCCTGTCAGGGAGATCTGCGGACGCTCCCATTTCTTGACGACAAGCTGCATGCTGCGGTGCAGAATGTCCGCACATTGCCCGACCGTCTGCCCGTACGCATCCGCATCATCGCACACGGCAAGGCCCTTGGTCGGATAGAATCGCTTGTGCGACACACACGTACCGTCAAACGTATAGATCTGATTGGGTACAACACGCTTGACACACGCAAAAGGCGTCAGATCCGCAGGCAGATACGGCCCAAGGATGCGCCCGTACCATTTGTAGGCGGTCAGCTGCTTGACGAATGCGTCCGTTTCAAGCCCGCAAACGTCCCCGATCAGCTGTGCGTGAGAGCAGAAATAAAAATGGCCGTCCGCCATGCCGCAGCAAGCGGACTGTATCCCCGAGGCATCGGTCACAAAGGACAGCACGCCATCCTGCAATATTCCCAAAACAAATATGCCTGTCAACTCGTCCAGGCACACAAAAAAATCTTTTTCCCAATGCTCTGCAAGCCTTTTCAGGATTTTCTGCTCGTCGGATTGCATGGTGAATGGGTTATAAGCATGGCCAAACAAAAACAGCGCAATGCGCTCATCACTATAAAAATATGCTCCGGTTTTGCCATGCCAGTAAAACCATAAGCCCTCCATGCTCCGGCTTTTCCAATTCCCGTAAAATGGGAACTCCCGTGTATCTACGTCTGCGCGATCGGTTACCAAAAAGCCGCGGATGAACAGATCCTCGCGCAAATCGGGATGCTCTGTCAATACTTGCTTGATATTCATACAAGTCCCTCTGCATTTCTTGCACAAATGCTTCTTTGTGAAGTCTGCACGCGCTTTGTAATGCGATCGACACACGCACAAACGCCTGCGTGATTGGCTGCGGCTTGCTGCACCGTCATGTGTGAAAGGCTTTGCTCCCGACGACGCAGCTGTGCGATCTGCCCTGTCATGACCGCTGAAAACTCGACAAGCGGCAGGTCGCTTTGGCAAAACGACCGTGACAGTATGACCGCCTGTGAGCCAAGCCTGATATGCTCACCAAGCACCATAGCCCCCGGCAGCATACCGCCATCCATGGTTGCAATGCCACCAAAGCCGAACGGCATGCCTGCGCGACGCATTTTTGCGCAAAGCATATCGATAGTGCCGTCCGAAAGAGGACAAAAAATAAACGGCTGCCCCTTAGAAAGATGCAGGTCGTTCAGCCCAATAAATATTTCATCAACTCCGTTGATTTGTAAAACCTCGTCCAAGGACTCGGCAGCCTGTGCGGTTTCCAAGAGAAGAATGGCGCGCGCTCCTGCCCTGACCATGCGCACAAATACCTCTGCCTGTGCAGCACTCGTCCACATCGGGAGCATCACGGCATCCGCACCCGCTTCTATGACGGCATCGATCTCACATTGGCTGTCTGCGTGCAGCGGATTGACGCGCACCAACAGCTGCGCAGGCGCTTGCACGACCTTGCGCACGGCACGCACGTCCGCGACCGTATGGTGGGATTTGACCGTATCCATCCCCTTTTGCCGCTCTTCCTTGCCTATGTATTCCAGATCCACAAAGATCCGATCCACGCCTGCACGTACAGCCGCTGCTGCGTAGTCGGGACGGTTGGTCACGTACATCAGACTGATCATCTCTCCACCTCACCAGCCTCTGCCACGGTGTATGCAGTATTGTGGTTATCCTCATTTTTCAAAACGCTGATCACCGTCAAAAAAAGGATCTTGATATCCAGCCACAGTGACATATGCTCAACATACCACACGTTCATTTCAATACGGCGATTCCATTCCACCGTCTTTCTGCCATGCACCTGCGCCCAACCGGTAATGCCCGGACGCACGGAAAACATCACGGACTGTGCGGGTGTGTAAGCATCCAACGGCCAAGGATGATACGTCAGCGGCGGACGAGGCCCGACAAATGACATCTTGCCGCGCAAAATATCCCAAAGCTGCGGCAGCTCGTCAAAGCCAATGCGCAAGAGTCTACCCATGCGCGTAACGCGCGGATCCCCCTTCATGGAGTAAACACCGCTCCCCTGCATTTCCGCATTGTCACACATGGTGCGGAATTTGTGCATGGTAAACTCCTTACCGTCAAGTCCCAGTCTTGTCTGCTTGAAAATCGCAGGGCCGGGCGAATCTATGCGGATCAGAAGTGCTAAAAATAAAAAAAGAGGGCTAAGGCAGACAAGTCCGACAAGGGAGAATATGATATCCAATATTCTCTTGACAGATCTGTACACAAAACCCCTCCTTTTCATAAAGCACATATCAGATTTACAAATCCAATAGATGCATTTATCTCACGAAACGTATTATATCATAACGGAAATTGGTTGTCAATAGCATATTTCGACAATTCCCCATCAACAGGCGAATTTTGCAGGTGAATTTCAAAGAAGGTCACATTTTTTATGCCGATCCTGCAAAAAAACCGGGAGCCAAAGCTCCCGGAAAGATATCAGAGATACAAATGCGCACCAATGGTCTTGCTGACCTTGTCCGCAGGCTGCAGATAGTCCATTTGCAGCGCCTGCTGCATGACGTAGCCACGCGCAAAATATCCGGATTCCACAGCGGTATTGATCTGATGCGCGTTATCCGCGAACACTGCAGGCAGATCGGCCTTGACGAGCTCATAGATCTTGTCATACAGATCCTTGAGCTTGATGCGCGCCGCCTCGGCAAGCTCCTCAAGCGTTTCAAGCGTTTTGCGATCCAATGCCTTGACTTGCTTTTTGATCTCCTCCCAATCAAGCACCAGAATGGTGGGTACGTATGCACCGTTCTCTTTGCGCAAATAGCCGTACTCTGCCAGCTGTGCCGCGAGCTGCTCTGAATTTGAAGGAATCTCGCCTACAGCGTATCCGCGCAGCACGCTTGCCTGCTCCTCGCTCAGATAAGGGGGCGTTTGATCGCAGATGCCGTCAAACTCATAGCGGAACTGCTGAAAACCGTATCCGCTGCCATGATTGCCCACAAAGCAAGGCTCGCTTGCTTCACGGCATAATTCATAGCCGATCATGTCCCAAAAGCCGCCCTCGGGGCGCTCTGTAAAATTGGGATATACACGAGCTGCATGATGCATTAACGAATCGTATGCCAGCATCAAAAGCGACCATTTCGCGCTTTCATAGTCGGTATAATTGCCGTAATATGCATATCCCTGCTTGGTCAGGGCGCCGTTCAGGCACTCGGTAAAGTCAATGAGTGCCTTGGTAATCTCGGGCGCGGCACTCAGCTGCGCGGCGTGTACCTTGAGCTGCGTCGCTGCGCTGATGATGGGAAAAGCGGTCTGATATTTGCCGTCCTGCTTGATCAAAAAGGTCTCGCGGACAAGATACTCCAGCTCGTCCTCCATATAAGGCAGCGCCACGCCAAGCTCCAATGCCAGCGCCTCTGCCGTGCTGGGGTTGGCGTAAGCCTCCAATGCGATGTTCTGATACATTCTGTGGGCATACCAGTTGATACTGTAGGGCTGATTGTTCATTCCGGGCTTGGAAACGTTGAACGAATACGCGATTTTCTCGGGCCTGTAGCTTCTGACTCCAAATTCTCTTGCCATATCCATACCTTCCTTTAATATTTTTCGGGCGCGCTGCAGCCGCTTTTTGACGGCCTCGCACGAAAGAGAATTCGCAAGAGCGATGTCCTTGATGCTCTTATTTTGCATGTAGTACGCCACAACAATATTGCGATACTCGCTTTTGATAAACGCAAGCTCTCTGCGCAAAAGCGCAAGCTGCTCGGCTTTGATGGTTTGCGCAAGCAAGCCTTCGCTCTCATCCTCGATCTCGCAATTGGAAATATCGGCACCGGTCACCGACTCTCGCTCTCTGCGCTTTGTGTCCGCCCATGCAGCATAACGGTTTTTGACAATTTTCCAAACCCATGCGGAAAAATGCTCGGGAACAGTTCCTGTATGTAACGCCGACATCACCTGCAGTGCAATGTCCTGTGTCAGATCCTGCGCGCTGTTCTCATTCCCTGTCTTTCTCAGACAGTAATAAAACACCTTTTCCATATAGTTCTCGCAAAAATTGGTCATCAATCGCTCCTTCATGCTCTGCATTCTCTCGCCTCCCTTCACCCATATAGTGTGGATTTGCCCGATTTGGGGACAACTGATTTTTCATTATAACGCATTTGAAATTCCATGTCAATCATCCGATCAATTTCACACAGAATTATTCACAATATTCGCTTGAATTTCTGTTTCCCATCTGCTAAAATACGGGCATAGGGGGTGATCTTGTGAAAAAACCGATCAAAATTCTGCTGATCATCGTATCATGCTGCCTGTGCGCTGCGATCCTTGGCGGTGCTGCGGCATTGGCTGTCAACGCCTCGGTCAAGGCATCGACCGCTCCGCAGATTCTCTCTCCCGAGCAAGCAGCCACGCTGCAAGACGTGGATTGCATCCTGGTGCTTGGGTGCCTTGTCAAATCGGACGGCACACCCAGCGATATGCTGGAGGACAGGCTGCTGCAAGGCATTGCGCTCTATCAAAACGGCACAGCCCCCAAGCTGCTCATGAGCGGCGACCACGGACAAAAGGATTACGACGAGGTCAACACCATGAAATCACGCGCGATCGAGGAAGGCGTCCCTTCCGAGGACGTGTTCATGGATCACGCAGGATTTTCCACTTATGAGTCGATCTATCGCGCAAAGGAGATCTTCGGAGCTGAAAAGATCGTGATCGTCACGCAAGAATATCACCTGTACCGCGCCCTGTACGTCGCGCAAGCGCTGGGGATCGAGGCGTACGGTGTGAGTGCCGATCTGCGCAGCTACGCGGGACAAACCAAGCGTGACGTGCGCGAGGTGCTTGCCCGTCTGAAGGACGTGGCCTATGCACTGTTCAAGCCCGAGCCGACCTATCTGGGCGAGCCCATTGATCTTGGCGGCAGCGGTGACGTCACAAACGATACGTAAATACAAGGAGGCCGAGTCTTGGTGAGATACTCTTTTTGAGTGTCAAACCTTGGCTCGGCCTTTTTTGACCGCCCATTGAAGAGTCACACCTCATCAACGGCAGTTTCTTGTTTTATTTGGTTTTCTTTCTGCCAAAGACAACAGCAATCGCAAGTAACAGGACATTGCAGAATGCCGCAACGAACGTCATTTGACTCTTGCAGCCCTTCTCATCAATAACAGGATCGGTCTCGGCTTGGGTATCAGATTCCGTTTCTGTCTCGGGTTCCGTTTCAGTTTCCGTCTCGGGTTCCGTTTCGGTCTCTGTTTCGGTCTCTGTTTCGGTCTCTGTCTCCGTTTCGGTTTCCGTCTCGGTTTCCGTTTCGGTTTCGGTTTCCGTCTCGGTTTCCGTTTCCGTCTCGGTTTCCGTTTCCGTCTCGGTACCGGGTTCAGGCAGCGGATCGATGGTCTCGGTCTGCAGCTTTTCACCGCAAACGCTGCACGGCAAATACCTGCTGCCGGCAACGCCAATCTGCGGCTCAGCCTCTACGACCCATTCACCCGGCACGTGGCCGAGCGCATCAACGTAATCGCTGACATAGCTGTCGCCACAATGACAAGTATAGGTGGTAAAGCCCTGTTCGGTGCAAGTCGGTGCAGTTACTACGGACTCATATTTGTGTCCCGTTGCCTTTACGACCTCGGTTTCGTACACATCACAACGATCACAATCACGACGATTCTCACCATCGGTTGTACAAGTGGGCGCGGTCACTACGTACCATTCACCGTATGCATGACCAAGAGCGTCCATTTCATAATGCTCTCTGCCCAGCTCGGCCTTGCAAGCTGCGCAATAGGTCACCATGTCGTAGCTGCCCTTTGTAGTACAGGTCGGCTCAACGCGGTTTTCTTCCACAGCATCTGCTGCAGTGTGTCCGATTGCTTCTACGATTTCGGTTTCATATGCATCACAACGATCACAGTCACGGCGGTTTTGGCCATCGGTTGTGCAAGTGGGCGCAGTCTCAACGTACCACTCACCGTATGTATGGCCGAGAGGGGTGACAAAATCATCTACATAACTATTTCCGCACTTTGCACACGTATACGTCGTGTATCCCTGCTCCGTGCATGTGGGTGCAGTCACAACAGCTTCATACTCATGGAACAGCGCAGGAATCACTGCGGTTTCAAGAATGATACCGCAAACCGTGCATTCCTTATGCTTGCTGCCGTCCGTACCGTAATCAGGTTCTTTGTCAATGATCCAATCACTCGGCTTGTGGCCTGCTGCGGGAATCGACCTATCCTCAGAATAGTCGCAGCGTGAGCAATCATGTCTTTCCAAGCCCATTTCGGTACATGTCGGCTCGGTGACGGTGTACCAATCACCGATTTCATGACCAAGTGCGTCAACGTAGTCGCTGACGTAGCTGTCGCCACACTTCTTACAAGTGTAAGTGGTGTATCCCTGCTCCGTACATGTGGGTGCAATCACAACGGACTCATATTTGTGGCCTGTTGCCTTTATGACCTCGGTTTCGTATGCATCGCAGCGATCACAGTCACGACGATTTTGGCCATCAGCTGTACAAGTCGGCGCGGTGACTACGTACCAGTTGCCATATTTGTGACCAAGAGCGGCAATATAGTCGCTGACGTAGCTGTCGCCACAATGACAAATATAAGTGGTAAAGCCCTTGTCGGTGCAGGTCGGTGCAGTTACTACGGCCTCATATTTGTGTCCTGTTGCGACTACAACTTCGGTTTCGTACACATCGCAGCGATCACAATCACGGCGGTTTTGGCCATCGGTTGTGCAAGTGGGCGCGGTTACTACGTACCAGTTACCAAACTTGTGGCCAAGAGCATCAACATAATTGTCAACGTAAGAGTCGCCACAATGGCAAGTATAAGTCGTAAAGCCCTTGTCGGTGCAAGTTGGAGCGGTCACGACAGACTCATACTTGTGTCCCGTCGCCTTGACAACTTCGGTTTCGTATACATCACAACGATCACAATCGCGGCGGTTTTGGCCATCGGCTGTGCAAGTGGGCGAGGTGACTACGTACCAGTTGCCATACTTGTGGCCGAGCGCGTCAACATAATTGTCAACGTAAGAATCGCCACAATGGCAAGTATAGGTGGTAAAACCCTGTTCGGTGCAAGTCGGAGCAGTTACTACGGCCTCATATTTGTGTCCCGTTGCCTTGACAACCTCGGTTTCATATGCATCGCAGCGATCACAATCACGACGATTCTCACCATCAGCCGTGCAAGTCGGAGCAATTACTACGTACCAGTTACCATATTTGTGACCAAGAGCGGCAATATAGTCGCTGACGTAGCTGTCGCCACAATGACAAGTATAGGTGGTAAAGCCCTGTTCGGTGCAAGTCGGAGCGGTCACAACGGACTCATATTTGTGTCCGGTCGCCTTCACGACCTCGGTTTCATATGCATCGCAGCGATCACAATCACGACGGTTTTGGCCATCGGTTGTACAAGTGGGCGAAGTTATTACGTACCAGTTGCCATACTTGTGGCCGAGGGCATCAACATAATTGTCAACGTAAGTGTCGCCACAATGGCAAGTATAGGTGGTAAAGCCCTTTTCGGTGCAGGTCGGCTCGGTCACGACAGACTCATATTTGTGTCCCGTCGCCTTGACAACTTCGGTTTCGTATGCATCGCAGCGATCACAGTCACGGCGGTTTTGGCCGTTGGTTGTCCAAGTGGGCGCGGTTACTACGTACCAGTCGCCATATTTGTGACCAAGAGCGGCAATATAGTCGCTGACGTAGCTGTCGCCACACTTCTTACAAGTGTAAGTGGTGTATCCCTGCTCCGTGCATGTGGGTGCAGTCACAACGGACTCATATTTGTGGCCGGTTGCATCTACGACCTCGGTTTCGTATGCATCGCAACGAGCGCAATCGCGGCGGTTTTGGCCATCGGCTGTGCAAGTGGGCGCGGTGACTACGTACCAGTTGCCATATTTGTGGCCGAGAGCATCGATCTCATGATGTTCTCTGCCCAGCTCGGCCCTGCAAGTTGCGCAATAGGTCACCATGTCGTAGCTGCCCTTTGTAGTACATGTCGGCTCAACGCGGTTTTCTTCCACAGCGTCTGCAGCTGTGTGTCCCGTTACCTTGATAACCTCGGTTTCGTATGCATCGCAGCGATCACAATCACGACGGTTTTGGCCGTTGATTGTACAAGTGGGCGCGGTGACTACGTACCAGTTGCCATACTTGTGGCCAAGCGCGTCAACATAATTGTCAACGTAAGAGTCGCCACAATGACAAGTATAGGTGGTAAAGCCCTTGTCGGTGCAGGTCGGTGCAGTTACTACGGCCTCATATTTGTGTCCCGTTGCCTTGACAACCTCGGTTTCATATGCATCGCAACGATCACAGTCACGACGGTTTTGGCCATCGGCTGTGCAAGTGGGTGCGGTTACAACGTACCAGTTGCCATACTTGTGGCCAAGCGCGTCTACGTAGGTATCTACATAAGAATCACCACAAATGGTACAGGTGTGGGTGGTGTAGCCCTCTGTCGTGCAGGTGGGAGGGGTAACAACAATGATATAACTGTGTGAATGTGGTTCTTGAATACTGATATAGTCAGACAAGGGGCGGGAAAGATCAAAGGCTTGGGTTTCGTCGCGGTACTTGAACGTAAAGCCTACCCAGCCGTCGGCAGGGACGATCGCAGTTGCTTTATCCGTCCATTGGCTGTCCGGGAAGTACCCCAGATTATCTGTGCTATACTCACCCGAAGTCATCGCACATGCCCATTGGAAGGTAGCGGGGTCCGTGAGCGTGATCACCGTACCTGCCTTGAGATACAAATTCACGCGCGAGCTTGCTCTGTTGTGCTGGCTGTTGGACGCGAATTTGTTGCCAAAGATCAGTTCACTTTGATTTTCGGGGGCGTTCGGTGCAGTATACGTTCTGATATGAGATGCCATGATCTCGGCAATGACCGCATGCCCTGCTGCATTCGGATGCAGACCGTCGGGCATATACTGTGCGCGCACATTGGCGTCCGTGGGATCAAGCGTGCATTCGGTATACAGGTCGATCACGGACAAGTCATACTTTTCGCAGACTGCTTTGATTGCCTGCACGTAGTCGCCCAAGGTTGCACCGACACCGTTGGGGATATGATCGTAGGTAAACTTGGTACCCAAAATCTGACTTGTGCCGAAGCCGTAGCGGTGCAAGGGGGTGACGAAAACGATCTTGCTTGCAGGATGCTGCTCGATCAATGCGGGAACGATGACGTTCAACGCGCCATAGAAGGTGCCGTCCTCATCATCCTCCATCGATCCCAGCGGTGTCTCATGGCCGTAGTCGTTGGTTCCCATGAAAATCATGATCAAATCAGCCGAGGGGATGTTCTGATAGCGTCCAATCAGCGGCTGGTTTTTCTGACCGTAATCCGAAGCAGCGCTGATGCAGGAGCCGCCAACGCCCATGGGCGTGATGACACCGAGCTCCAGGCTTTGCTTCAGATACTCGTAATAAATCTGATCCGTGCCAACGCCTGCAGTAATGCTGTCGCCTACGAATACTGCTGTTTTTCCGACAAATTCGTTGGGATCTTCCCTGCCGCACACGGTGCAGGTACCGTCCTTGTAGTCATGCCCCGTAGCATCTTTATAATCATCCTCATACTCATCACCGCAATTCAGGCAATAGTACGTGGTATATCCCTGCTCGGTGCAGGTGGGAGGGGTTACGATGAGCTCATAGTCGTGTCCGTATGCGGGGATCGGACGCGACTCGACCAGCCCGCATATCCAGCACTCGTTATACTCGATGCCGTCCTTTGTACAGGTTGCGCCAACACCCTCGTACCAGCCGCTCATATCGTGCCCGTATGCAGGGATGGGCTGCGTTTCAATATAGCCGCACAGCCAGCACTCCATGTATTCCTCGCCATCTTCGGTGCAGGTGGGATAGACCGACGTATACCAACCGTCCATTTCATGGCCGTAGGCTGCGGTAATTTCCTCTTTGAGAATCTGTCCGCAGTCAACGCAGGGCAGATAGCGATAGCCGTCCTCCGTACAGGACACATAAGATTCCACAATCCAATCGCCTGCCACGTGTCCCTCGGGGAACGCAGGCTGCGTTTTGATACCGGAATACCAGTTTGCATTGGAATCCTTGGGAACGTGGCGCAGATACGGTCTGCCGCCGTTGATCGCGGGATCGATGGCCCAGATCGAGGAGAAATCATAATACTGATACGAGCTTTGCGTTGTGGCGGCGGATTCGTATACTCTCTCCCCTGTTTCGGGATCGATGCTGTAAGAGAAGGAATAGCAGCCTGTTGTGGTATTGCCGCCCTGACCGTTGGTGTGTATCAGGTTATGCTTTTCCGTATAGTAATAATCCGACGACAGCTTGCCTGCAAAATAGCAGTTGGTTATGGGGGTATCGTTGCCCGTACCGATGCCGCAGACTCTGCCGTTATTATAGCTTTCATGACGGGCAAAGGAGGAATGCACGGTGCCGTCGCTATAGCAGTTATTGAGCAAGGAATCGGAGAATGCCGCAATACCGTTGCCAAAAGGCTCGTATGCGGTGGAATCGATGGTCACCGTGCCGTGGTTGCAGCACTCGGACATCGTGCAATACTGCAAAACCGCCACCACGCCACCTGCGTAGCCGCCCCAATAATAGGGGTTATCGTAGATGGACACGTCACCCTCGTTGCAGCAATATTTGATCATACCGTCGGTATAGCAGGTGGATGCAATACCGCCCGCGCGGCTCTCGCCGCCCTTGCTGCCTGCCTTGACGTCACCCGTGTTTTTACTGTAGTACACGTACGACTTGGCCTGGCAGTAGCCAACTACACCGCCTGCATAGGCATGCGCGGCTGTGCTGTAGGAATGAATGCTGCCGTTATTATATCCGTAGCGGACTGTGCCAAAGTTGCTGCCGCTGATGCCGCCCACGTAGGAGCGGACGTTATCGTTATAGTCCTTGTATGCCGTGCTGGCGTAGATCTCACCGTCGTTGGTGCAATAGGTCACGTTGCCGTGATTCTCTCCCGTAATGCCGCCCACATAAGAGCCGCAGGAGTTGGTCCCCTCGACGTAGCCTGCGTTATAGCAGTCGGTGACAAGGCTGCCTGCATATCCCACGATACCGCCCGCAAACACGTCACAGGAAGCCGAGCCCTCGCCGCGCACGGTGGCATAGTTCTGGCTGTTCTGAACGGTTGCGCTGCCAAAGCCGCAGACACCGCCCACGTAGGCGTTGATATAAATATCGTGCGCTTTTGCATAGACCTCTCCCGAGACGCTGCAATTCTTGATGGTGGGCGTTCCCGCTGCCGCGACCAGGCCGCCTGCGTATGCGTTGGTTTCATCCTTGTAGGCATTGGCGCTGACCGTAGCGATCGCGTGACAGTTCTGCACCGTTCCCGACTTTGCGTATGCAACCAGCGCTGCGCTGTACACGCTTCCCTGCGTGCTTTGGTTGTCAACCGTGAAATTCTTGATATAGAGGTCGTAAATATTTCCCGTCGAATAGCCGAACAGCGCAAGATAGGTGCGGTCGTCTGCTTGCAAGGTCAGATCGGAAATGCAGTATCCAAGTCCGTAAAACGAGCCGCTGAAGGGGTTCTTTTCAGTACCGATCGGCACGACATCCACGCCTGCAAGAGAGATGTTATTGATAAGCCTGTAGTGCGCGGTCGGCTTGTAGTGCATGTTGGCCACGTCCTGTGCCGTGGAGATCAGGTAAGGATCGGAGGCAGTGCCTGAACCGCCCGAGAAGGACGGATAGCTTGCGTATCTGTAGACCGAGCAGTTGCCGATAAAGCCGCCGTCCTCGGTGATGGCGCGGATGGTAGCCGAGCCAAAGCCGACCACGGTCACGTGGCCGTTCTGGTCTACGGTTGCAACGTTTGTGTTGGTGCTTTCCCATCTGACGTTGCGGTTCTTTGCGTTCAAGGGCAGCACGGTGGCCTCCAGCTTGACCGTTTGTCCAAGCTGAGGTCTGATCGTCGTCTCGGAGAGCTTGATCCCGTTGACCGCAATCAGCTCGGAGGGATGCACGAACCAGCCGTGATCGTCCTCGCCCGGTACGTTACGCAGATAGGGACGCCCCTCGTTGATCTCGGGATCGATGCCCCATACCTTGCTAAAGTCATAGCCCGTGAAGGTAGCCTGCTGCTTTGTCTGCGCATCGCTGATCAGATACTGCGAAGCGGTTCTCTGATTTACCGTAGTAAAGCAGTTTTCCAGAACGTTGCGGTCTGTGCCGCCCGAGGTGCCGTACAGGCCGTTACATTCATTTCCCGAATACTTTTTGGAGATATCTCCCGTGTTGTAGCAGTTGATGCAGGTGGTATCCGAGTCAATAAACATCATAGCGCCTCTGCCGTTGCTGTATCTGATGATAGCGCTGTTGACGTAGACGTTTCCCGTGTTGTAGCAATTCTTGATGACTGCCTCGGTAGTATTGGAAAGGCCGCATACGATCGCATCGTACTGCGTGGCGGATACCGTCACGTCACCGTGGTTGCAGCATTCGATCATGGTCGCATACATCAAAGAACCGACCAGGCCGCCTGCAATGGCAAGATTATATTGCTTGTTCTCGGTTGCGCTGATATTGCCCATATTGCAGCAATAGCGCACGTCCGAATTCATATAGCTGGTTGCCGCAATACCGCCCGCACGGCTCTCGCCCGCGGTACTGGATGCGGTCACGTCACCTGTATTGATGCTCTTTTCCACGATGAAAGGCCCCGGATCATTCACACCGTCACCGCTGTAGGCCACGATGCCGCCCGCCTCAGCGTTGTCCGCGGTGCTGTGCGCATGGATAAAGCCGCTGTTCTGTGCATATGAAACTGTATTGATGTTATAGGCAACAGCACCTGCGGCATACGCGTCCGAGCGGTAGCCATCATACACCACGGTGCTTTCCGCATAGATCTCGGCTGTGTTCTTGACGCCCGTAACCGTACCGTAGTTGATCGCCGTGATACCGCCTGCCAAGCAATTTCGGCTGTTGAGAGCCTGTACCTTGCCCTCGTTCATGCAGTTTTTGATGACGGAGGTGGTATTGTTGTTGCCGACGATACCGCCCGCGTAGACATCCAGCGCATAATTCGAAGTCTTGCAGGTCACGGCAGCGGCATTGCAGCAATTCTCCACAAGTCCCTGGTTCAGGCCAACCACACCGCCGACAAACGTCACGGCATCCACAAAGACCGACGTCCCCTCCAACGTACCGGAAACAGAGCAATTCAGAATTTTTCCGTTTTGATAGTTGCGTCCCGCAATGCCGCCGCAAAAGCCGTCGGAAGAACCGCCGTAACACATGATCGCGCAGTTCTCCAGATTTACGTTCTTGATCGTACCGTAATTGATACCGAACAAGCCCGCAGCTCCGCTGTAGACCTTCATGCTCACGTCACGGATGGCGTATCCGCCACCGTCGTACGTACCCGAAAAGCTGGACACGGGCGAGAGCGAATAGCCCTCCATCGAAATGTCACAGATCTGTTTAAAGTATTTACCGGTATTGTTGCGCACGTTGATCAGGTCCTCGGGGGTGGCGATCAGATATGGATCATAAGAAGTACCCGAGCCGCCCGAATATGAGGATGCCGCCCCTGCGGACAGGTTGGCAAGCGTGACGATCAGCATGACTGCAACGATCACGGCAACCGATATTCTTTGGATGTTTTTCATCATAGTAACTCCTATAAACGCAAAGCTTTGAAAAAATCGGAATGATTACGCAGAAAATTATTCAACGGTCAAAAGCACCGCACTCTGCGCAGGCACGACAACCTGCAATTTGTCCGCACTGCCAAGGACGCGGACGTCCTGCGTGCAATCCGCTTTCGTGATATGCAGGCTTACCTTGCCCGAAAGACCGCTCATGCTCAGCTCGATTTCCTGCTCCTCGGCCGTGGGATTGGACAAAAGCACCGCACCGCGCTCCCCGTTGGCGGCGGCCAGCGCGTCAGCACAGTCCCCTGTCATGGCAGCACAGCCGCCCAGCCTGTAAAGCTCATTGTAGTATACAAAGGCGTAATACGCAGGGGCTACGGTGCGCTTGTTGGCATCATATACCCCGGAATACGTAGACCACGGCTGTGCGTCGTAGTAATTCATCACGCGCACGTCGGTGGTGTGCATACGGCACAGCATCTGCGCAATATTGGCCATATCAAGCGTCGTTCCGCGCAGGTCGCGCCCGGGATTCCATTCGTTCAGGTGCATTTCGGTGTGCGTATATCCGTACTCATCCAGCGTTTTGCGTGCGTACTCTGCGAACACGACGTTGCTTGCCGCATCTGCATAGGAGTGCCATGAGAAAAAGTCCAAGGGACACCCTTTTTCCTTGATATGCTGCAAAAAGCCATGGAAAAAGTCCACGAAATGCTCGGTGCGCTCAGAGCTGTTGGCCGCCTTGACGTAGCCGCCGAGGATCGCGTAAAAGCCGCAGCTGCCGTAGCCACCGATCATCAGATCGGGAAAACGCTGCTTCAAGTAGAGCGAAGCGGTTTCGTAAAGCGCGTAAAACTGCTCGGGCGTACCGCGCCACATGGGGCTGTCCATGAGATCGGGCGTGTTGTCCGGCTCGTTCCAGATCTCCCAATAGCGGATGCCGAAACGGTAGCCGTTGGCCCAGCCCTCGTTATAGTGGCGAATGATGCCCTCGCAAATGCGCGCCCATTTGAGGTTGTCCGCAGGCGGGATGATATTGCGCGGCTTGATGAAATGCTCGGGCTCAATGCTGCAGCCAAGGCGGTAGACCACCTCGCAGCCCTGTCTGTAAAGATCGGCGATCAGCCAATCGGTAAAAGCAAAATCGTAGCTTGCGGGATCGGCGGGATCCTTGTCAAAATCGGGAAAGACGTTGGCAATATCCACGTATCTTGCCGCTGCATAGTGACCGCCCATATCGTGCAGACGCACGAAAGGAATGCCTGCCTTGGCAAGCACATCGCGATACCCTGCCTCGCAATCCGGCTCGGGCGCATTGTTGACACCGTGCAATGGCTTGATCGCCCCTGTAATATTGGAAAAATCGATATGTACGTGCTTCATAGTCGTATCCGCCTTTCATAGAGAAAATTGCCTCTTTCGTATATATATCCATGTTAATTATACCGCAAACCGTCCCCCGTGTCAAGACGTTGACGCATTGTCGGCAGATCGGCGCAAAAAAATTCCCCCGAGCCATGATAACTCGGGGGGAAGAATTATTTTTACGTGTTGCGCGTAACAAAAGGGGCAGGCCCTTGTTACACCGCGCGATTGGTTTTTGTGCCGTGTTCGGGCGTGGTGCGGCGTAACCAAGCTCCGTCCCCGGTTACGCGCGTGAATACACCCCTGCGTGTCATCCTGAGCGGAGGAGAGGTCGCAAAGCGACCGAAACGAAGTCGAACCCGGAGGGCGCGGAGCGCAGAGCGCGCAGCGGGATCTCGAAAGGGTTTTCTCAATGCAAAGCAAAAGTAAGAAGCGTGATAAAACCGTACGGAGATCTTCAAAGCCTCTCCCTGAGATCCGACCGCAAAGCGGTCGCCCTGCGCTTCGCTTGGGTTTCGACTTCGCTGCGTCGCGCTGCGACTTGCTCCGCTCAAGATGACACAGGGAGACGCTTTGACTTTCAAAAATCCGCAATTTA
>JAZUSJ010000252.1:0-4571 GCA_045606685.1 Eubacteriales bacterium | reverse complement strand
GGGCGCGACGAGGGCTTCGCGCCCTCGACCTGCGCAAACTTTTAGGAAAAGTTTGATCAAAACTTTCATCGATTTTGCGTTATTCTTCTTCAATCGCAGCCTTTTGCGTCAGCACCGAATGGAAGAATTCGGGATCGAACTTGGCGCGGCGGTCATACGTATACAGACCGTTGACCTCCTGCTCCACGTCGGTCAGCTGCGTGTAGCACAGACCGCCCATGTTGGGATGGAACAGAATCGCCTCGGAAAGGCCCTTGAAGCGTGCCTTGAAGCCCTGCTCGTCCGTGGGTGCCTGGCCATATCCCCAGCCGATATTGCGATCCGCATCCGACCAGAGCGTGCCGCCGTATTCGCTGACAAAGGTGCAGTTGCACCAGCATCTGTACTTCTCTTCCTTGTAGTGACCGACCACGTGTCCGTGTACGTCGATCTTCTCACCGTTTGCCAAGGGTGCAAGTCTTTGCGCAAAGGTTTCGGGATTCTGATCGTAATCGTGCAAGTCAAAAATATCGGTCAGCTCGTCCTGGTGTACCCAGCCCGAAGCGTCAATGTACAGTCTTGTGGGATCGTAGCCGCGCGTCATAGCTGCCAGCGTCTTCATAAACAGCTTATTCTGATGCGGAACGCTCTCGTTGATGGGACACCAGCCAATGATGGCGGGATGGTTGAAATCGCGCTCCATGATCTCATGCCATTCGGGCAGGAAGTTCTCAAACACCTCGGTGCGCGAGGAATCCTGTACCCAGTTTGCATGCTCGCCCCAAACGATATAGCCCTTTTGGTCACAGTAGGAAAGGAACAGAGGCTCAAATACCTTCTGGTGAAGTCTTGCACCGTTAAAGCCCATGGCCATGGAGCGATCCACGTCGGCATACAGCTCCTCAACCGTGGGTGCGGTGTAAATACCGTCCGGATAGAAGCCCTGATCCAGCACCAATCTCATAAATACGGGCTTGTGATTCAGATACATGATGCCCTTGCGGCATTCTACGCATCTCATGCCGAAATAGCTCTTGGCCACATCCTCACCGCACACGATCTCAAGGTCGTACAGTCTGCCGTTGCCCACCTCCCAGAGGTGCAGCTCGTCAAGCTGCATGCGCAGGGTGCATTTGCCGCCGTGTGCCGTTCCCTGTGCTTTTCCGACCACCTTGCCCGCATAGCTTGCAGTCAGCGCAACGGGAGTATCCTCGCCACCCTTGACGTGCAGCTCGGCTGTCAGGGTACAGTCGTCAATATCGGTAAAGTAACGTGCGCTCTGCAGATAGACCTCGGGAACGCACTCCAGCCATACGGTCTGCCAGATACCCGTGGTTCTGGTATAGAAGCAGCCGAACGAGCCGTACTGCGGGCTTTGCTTACCTGCAGGCTGAATACCCGAGCGCAGATCATCGGTTGCGCGGATGGTGATGATATTCTCACCCTCGACAAGTGCTTTGGTAATATCCACGGTAAAGGAAACGTAGCCGCCGATATGATAATCGATCCACTTTCCGTTCACCCAAACGTCCGCCTTATAATCGCAAGCGCCAACGTGGAGCAGCACTCTCTTGCCGCCCTGCCAGCCTTCGGGCAGTGTGATCCTCTTGCGGTACCATACGCAGCTGCAGAAATCGGTATCGCCAATGCCGGAGAGCTTGCTTTCGCGGCAAAACGGAACGGTGATCTGCTCGGTGTAGGGGGCTTCGCCCGCAAAGCCGCGTGCTTCACCGCTCTGAGCGCGGTCGGTCATGTACTCCCACGGGCCGTTTAAATTGATCCAGGCATCTCTGACGAGTTGAGGGCGCGGATATTCCGCGCGGGGGATATTGTTTTGCATAGCAGTGTCCTTTCCCTTATGTAATTAAGCTTTTATTTTTTATCTTTTTTCATAACGCAAGGGAGACCTTGCGGTCTCCCCTGGCTTTCTTTCACGCTGTGCCGCGACTTTGCGCAGCTCCCGTTTTATTCGGGCATGATCAGGCCGTAGGTGCCATCCTGTCTTTTATATACAACGCAAGTCGTGCGGGTTTCGTCATCCACAAACACGAAGAACTGGTGACCGATCAGATTCATCTGCAAGATCGCTTCCTCGGGCGACATGGGCTTATAGGGGAAGGTCTTGGTGCGAATGATCAGATCCTGCTCCTCCTCCAGATCCTCGGGGAAGAATTCCTCAATGGGGAATGCATCCTCGCGCAGTCTCTTGGAAAGCTTGGTCTTGTTTTTGCGGATCTGACGCTCGATGGCATCGATCGATCTGTCCAACGCATCCCTGAAGGAATCCGCTCCTACCTCGCTGCGGAACAGGGTACCTGATGCGTTGATGGTGATTTCCAAGGTGGACTCGTTACGCTTGCGGCTGAGCGTAACGGTTGCGTCAGGCTCGACCTTAAAATACCGATCAAGCTTGGCCAGCTTCTTTTCAATCATGACTTTCGTGTCATTGTACACATTCAGTTGTCTGCCGATAATGTTGGTCTTCATAAAGTGCCACCTCCGTTTCTATTTGCAAGGGCCGGGACGATTTCCCTTCCTCCTTGCATTTTTATTATAACATACGTTTGTGAATTTGTAAAGTATCTACCATGAATTTTTTCGCATTCCATCAATCCCTGTGCAAAATGCCTACACCGCAAAAATGCCTCTCTTTGTGTTTTTGCTCTTGTCCATGCACATTTCCGTCCTGTTTTTGTGCATTGCAACAAAATCGGAAAATCGGTCAATACTGTATTGACATTTGGTAAAATCGTGGTATAATTAACACGTTAATTATTAACTCGCTAATTATTTTCAAAAATCAACAACGGAGGTCTGTTTCGTGCAAGAAAACAACAATCTACCCCCTCGGGATCATGACAAAGCGCGTGCAGTCATCAAGCAATTCGTGCAAGCCGACAGGCTGCACCGCCAGGCAGTGGAAGCCACCGTTACGGCGCAGACAGGGCTGCACCGCTCGCAGCACATGCTGCTCATGCGTCTTTCCAGAGGCTGCATCCCCTCGCAAAAGCAGCTGGCCAAGGATCTGAACGTCAGCCCTGCGGCCATTGCGGTATCGCTCAAAAAGCTGGAATCCGACGGATATATCACCAAGGATGCCGACAAGGGCGACTGCCGCTGCAATCGCATTGCCCTGACCGAAAAGGGGCGCGGTGTGGTGACCAAGACCTGCGCATTGTTTGAAACCATTGACTGCACCATGGTCGAGGGCTTTGACGATGCCGAGCTTGACGCGCTGCTCTCATCCCTTGAAAAGATCGGGCAAAACCTGCACAGGCTGCTCGATACCACCCAATAACCCCAAGAAAGGAAATCCCCCATTATGAAACGTTGGCTGAAATACGTAAAACCGTATCTGCCCTATTTTATCCTCGGCCCGCTTTGCATGATCATCGAGGTGGCGGGCGAGGTGCTGATGCCCAAGTATCTGGCACAGATCATCAACTTCGGCTCGGCCTACCAGGCGATCAAGAGCTTTGAGATCACGGTGTTGGGCAAGACCATTACGCTGCCCGGCATTGCCGAGAACATGACGCAGGACGCCATTTGGTACATGATCGGCATCTGCGGCATGATCGTGCTGACTGCCCTTATGATGATGGCAGGCGGCGTGGGCGGTGCTTACTTCGGCGCAAAGGCAGCCGTATTCTTTGCATCCGACATCCGCCGCGACGTATACGCAAAGGTACAGTCCTTCTCCTTTGCCAATATCGACAAATTCTCGACCGGCTCGCTTGTCACCCGTCTGACCAACGACATCACGCAAATGCAGAACTTTGTCAACGCGCTTTTGCGTATGGCGCTGCGCTCCCCCGGCATGCTGATCGGCGGTCTGGTCATGGCCATCACACTCAAGCCTAAGCTTTCGATCGTGCTGGCAGTCACCATCCCCTTGATGCTGATCAGTATCCTGCTGATCGTCACACGCGGCTTTTCGAAATTTGCCAAGGTACAGGAAAAGATCGACGGTCTGAATAACACCGTGCAGGAAAGCATTACCAACGTGCGCGTGGTCAAGTCCTTCGTGCGTGAAAAGCAGGAGACCGAAAAGTTCAAGGCTGCCAACAACGATCTGCGCACCACGGGTACCAACGCAGTCAAGATCATGATCACGCTCTCGCCCGTTATGACGCTGTTTATGAACGTCACCATCATTGCCGTGCTTTGGTTTGGCGGCCACATGGTGGTGGACGGCATGCCCATCGGTGACCTTTCCGCATTCATTACCTACGTCAACCAGATCCTCAACTCGCTGATGATGGTCACCTTCCTTCTGATGATGTCCTCCAGAGCGCTTGCCTCCTGCAAGAGAGTGGGTGAGGTACTGGATGAAAAGCTTGATCTGAGCGATGAGGACGCGAAATATCCCGAGCAGCAGGTCACGCGTGGCAAGATCGAATTCAAGAACGTTTCCTTCCGTTACTTCAAGAACAGCGAGGATCGCGTGCTTTCGGATATCAATCTGACCATTGAAGCAGGCTCGACCGTGGGCATCATCGGCCCGACGGGCTGCGGCAAGACCTCGCTTGTATCCATGATCCCCCGTCTTTACGACGTGGACGACGGACAGGTGCTGGTGGACGGTGTGGACG
>JAZUSJ010000251.1:0-10066 GCA_045606685.1 Eubacteriales bacterium | reverse complement strand
CCACAGGTGCATCCAGCGACATTCAGCACGCAACCTCCACCATTCGCAGCATGATCACCCGTTACGGTATGTCCGAGGTGCTTGGTACCGTGCTTTACGGCTCGGCACACTCCAGCTCCGAGGTCTTCCTTGGCAGAGATTTCTCCTCCGGCAAGGAATACTCCGAGGAAACGGCTGCCGTCATTGACCGCGAGACCAGACAGATCATGGACGCGCAGTACAAGCGCGCGCTGGATATTCTGACCTTGCATATGGATAAGCTGGAATTCATTGCGCAGTACCTTCTCGATCATGAAAATATGGACGGCGATCAGTTCAAGGCTGCCATGTCCGGCTCTCCCTCCGTACAGGAGCTTGAGCAGATTCTGGAAGAAAAGAAGCGCAAGAGCCGTGAGGCCAACGAGCAAAAGGAGCAGGCCGAGCAGGAGCGCGCACGTCGCGAGGCTGAGGAAAAGAAGAATGAAAACCCCTTCCCCTACGCACAGCCCGAGCCAGACGACAAAAAGGACGACAAGAAGGACGATGATAACTCCTTCTGGGTATAAGCTGTCAACAGTCCGAATATAATAATGTAGAGAACCCCCAAGGACAGGAAAAATCCTTGGGGGTTATTTTTGAAAGGCGCACCGTCACCTGCTAAACGCCCGATTGGGATCGCATTTCATAACTCGCCTGCAAAAATTTCAAAAAATCTTCCCTTGGACATGTTGCAATATTTGTCTTGCTGTGATATACTAAAAGCAGAAACCTACAGGAGGCATTCTCTGTGAAGCAAATAGATCAAATCCCGCCCGCATTCGTCGACAATCGCCGTGTGTGGGCGCATATCGACCTGGACGCCCTGGTCAATAACTACCTCGTTTCGCGTGATTACATACACGCTCACAACCCCAACACCCCCACGATCGCCGTGATCAAGGCGGACGCTTACGGACACGGCATTGAAGCCTGCGCCCGTGCGCTCTTTGATTGCGGCTGCCGCCATTTTGCCGTGGCCTGCGCAGAGGAAGGCCTTGCCATCCGTCACGCGATTGCAGACCTTGACGCCAAGCAGGCCGAAATTCTCATTCTCGGCTACACCAATCCTACATACGCGGCTCTTTTGCATGAATACGCGCTGATCCAAACCGTATTTTCGGCTGATTATGCAAGAGAATTGCACGCAGCCGCAAAATCGGCAGGCGTCAGACTCGCCATCCACGTCAAGGTGGACACAGGCATGCACCGCATCGGCTATCCCGCGTTCTCTGACGAGCAGGCTGCGCAGACCGTGGAGGATATCTGTGCGCTGCAGGACTGCTTTGATGCCTTTGACGTCCGCGGCCTTTTCACCCACCTTTCGGATGCCGATTGCGGCAACTTCTGCACCGAGCAATGGAAGCGCTTTGTGGCAATCAAGCAGGGGCTTGAGAAAAAAGGCAAATGTCCCCCTGCATGTCACGCCTGCAACAGCCCCGGCTGCATGCGATATCCCGAAACCTACCTCGACGGCGTGCGCGTCGGTGCGCTGTTATTCGGCGTAACTCCCCCCATTCCGCCCGAGGTTGACAGAGATCCGCGGTGCAATCTTTTTCCTGCCGAGCGTCTGCGCCCTGTTATGCGGCTGCAAACGCACGTCATTGAGATCCATCAGGTTGCCGCAGGCGAGCCGATCGGCTACGGTGCGCTGTGCCGTGCAGATCACGACCGCACGGTTGCCACGCTCTCAGCCGGCTATGCCGACGGATGGCTGCGCGCCTATGCCGGCACACATGTTACGGTACATACAAAGCACGGTGATTTTGCCGCACCCATGGTGGGCAGGATCTGCATGGATCTTTGCATGGTCGACGTCACGGGACTGCCCTGCGAGACAGGCGACACGGTCACGCTGTTCGGTAACGACGTGCAATCCCTTTCCTCGCTCGCCAAGCACGCAGGCACCATCGCTTACGAGATCCCTTGCCTGGTAACCGCTCGCGTTCCCAGAATTTATCATCCGTAAAATTTTCAAAAAATCCGATTATGGAGGACGTTATGAAAAAATTATTATCCGTACTCTGCTTTGCGATGCTTCTTCTGCTTTGCCTGGGCGCTTTGGCTGCCTGCGGTGAAAAGCAAGAGATCACCGAAAGCACGGTGACCGAGGTGATGCTCAATAAAAAAGGCACCGAGATCTCAGTCAAGGCTGTTTTGACCGAGGCTGATCTGGAAGCCTTCAAAAATTCGGGCATTTACACCCAAAAGCTTTATCTGATGGCCTTGGAGCCGGGAGATACGACCGATGACCTTTCCGGCAAGCAGCCGGTGGCCGAAAGCAAGCTCTCCACCAAGCCCTCCTTTACCTTGGACGTTTACGACGAGGGCAATCTGCAGGCACATTCCCGCCTGCACTGCGCCTTTGCCGTGGCCATGTATAACAAGACCTTGAATTCTTACGTGCTGCTGACCTCGCCCATGTACGTATCCAACGTATCCGTTCTGGCCGAGAATACAGCCGAATTCCCAAAGGCCGCCTCGATCAAGGGCTTGCACGCCTCGATCTCCTCGGATGCCGCTTACCTTGGCGTGGCGCATACCGTGGTGGAGCTGGATCCTTCGGTGCTGATCCTGGACGGATATTCCGACAAGGCGATCTCCTACGTATACGACGGACAGACCTACTACCTTGACCGCGGCGTGCTGGAGCAGCTGGACAAGCAGGTCAGCGAGGCCACCGCACAGGGCAGCATCGTCTACCTGCGCCTGCGTATGCACACCGATCCCGAAAAGGCAAACAGCCTTGTTTCCTGCCTGTATGCAGAGGGCGCTGCCGCCAAAGCAGGCCGCACCTACGCAATCTGGATGGATGACGATAAGAGTGCCTCGCTCATGGCGGGATTTTTGGATTTCATCACCGCCCGCTACACAAATCCCGCAGGCACGCACGGCTTTTGCGGTGCTTTGATCATTGGCCGCAGCGTCAACGAGGCCACGCAGAACAACAACGCAGGCTCTGCGGAATTTGCACAGTACGTAGGCCGCTACCACGCACTTGTGCGTCTGGCACATTCCACGCTCAAATCCCACTATGCAAACGGCCGCGTTTACGTATCCGTCAGCAACAACTTAGCCGATAACACTTCGCTTGCCTCCAAGTCGGACTGGACCACCTATTACTTCTTAGATCAGTTCCACTTAGAGGCCATGTACAGCGGCAACTTTGATTGGGACGTAGCCATCTCCGCATACTCCTACGGCAAGGGCTATGCAGATCCCACCTGGTCGGACGAGAATGCCACCGTACTCAAGCTCTCCCCCGCACACTTCTCGGATTTCGGCTGGATCGCCGATCCCGACCACTACTTCGACGGCAACCGCCGCTCCACCATCATCAGCGATTTTGAGGTCGCACCCGGCGAGAGTGCGGAAATTCAGGCCGCCTCCTATGCCTACGCTTACTACAAGGCTCTGGAAAACGGGCATGTGGATGCGCTGATCTACACCGCGCACACCGATGCGCAAAGCCTGATCAAGGGATCGGGGCTTTGGGCAACCGACAAGGATGGCCGCGTGACCGAGCGTCGCATGCTTTACAACGTGTTCATGACCATTGACACCAAGGATGTCTCGCAGCTGAGTGCGCTCTCTTTGGATTCCAAGATCCCCGGCTGGAGCGCACTTTACGACGCGCAAAAGAATAAGGCGGCCACCCGTCAGTTCGTCACGGGCGAGGACGTTACCGAAAAGCCCTCGGGCAAAGGTCAGGTGCTTTTCTCCTTCATTGACGGCACGACCTGCAGCTTCTCCCCGGACGACAGCATTTCTTACCTTGAGCTTGCCAAGGATGCCACGCTTGGCTGGCCCGTGCTGAACGCACAGGCCAATCGCACCCAGCCCGGCGCATTCATGGGCATTTCCAACACCGCGCTGCAGGGCTCGGACATCAAGGGCGTCAAGGCCATGGCGCTGACCATGTGTGCCGATGCCGACACCGAATCCCCCGTGAGCATCAAGCTGCGCCTTGTCAAGCACGGCAGTAAAACGCTCTCCGCAGGCGGCGGACAGGTGGTTTACGAGGAAGTGACCGAGATCACGCCCAATACCTGGCAGACCGTTTACTTTGACGTCAGCAAATTCACCTCCCTTGTGGACGGTGACGATCCCATTACCGTTTCGGTACAGATCCTTGTCCCCGAGCTTGCCGAAGAGGGCAGCTGTGCGCTGCTGCTTGACCGCGTGGAGGCCTACGGCAGCTTTGGCGTGCAGTTCTACGAATGGGTGATCATCTTGGTTGCCATCCTTGCCGTACTTGGACTTGTGGCAGGCCTTGTCTATCTCCTTTACCGCAAGTACGGTGCGCCTCCCATCATCGCCAACATTTTCTGGAACGCCTCCAAGGGCAAGATCAGACTCCGCCGCTATAAAAAGGCAACGAGGTAAAACGGATGGGCGCGATTTACGAAAATAAAAAGGTTGATTTTTCCTGTCGCAACGCACTCTCGGGACGCTATCCCTTAGCGTTTGGCGCCCACCTGCATTATCACCTGGAAATGGTGTACATGATCGAGGGCAACACCACCTGCGCGGTCGATACGGGAGAATATACCATCGAAAGCGGTGACGTGCTGCTGGTGTTCCCCAATCAGGTACACCGCTATGATCCCGCAGAGAATGAAAAATACCTGCTCTTTATCGTCAATCCCGACCTTCTCCCCGAGCTTTCCCGCAGCTTTTCGGGGGCTGCTCCCACAAGCCCCATCGTGCGCGGCGTGGGTAACGATCCCTATATGCACGGGCTGCTCATGACGCTCTCGCGCACAAAGGACATGCCCGCGGATTACCGCGACGCCATCACAAAGGGCTATCTGCTTGCTTTTTTCGGGGAATTGCTCTCGCGCATGACCTTCAGAGAAAGCAACCAGACCGATTCCCTGACGCTGCGATCGATCGTTTCGTTCTGCGCACAGAATTACAGCAGAGAGCTGACGCTGGGAACGCTGGAGCAGGAGCTGCATCTGAGCAAATACTATATCTCTCATCTGTTCGGCAGCAAGATCGGCACAGGCTTCAACGACTATATCAACGCCCTGCGCGTGTCCGAGGCCTGCAGATATTTGCGCAGAACCAACAAAAGCATTACCGAGATCTCCACGCTTGTCGGCTTTGGCACGCTGCGCACCTTCAACCGCGCCTTTGTCAAGCAGGTAGGCATGTCCCCAAGCGAATATCGCAAGACCGCCCTTGGCACAAACGAGCCGGAACGGGCAGAATCGGAGGTAACGCATCTTGCATGAAATCAAGCTGAAAAAATCAAGCAAAGCCCTGCCCATCCTGCAAAGCTTTGTGCTGATGACCGTGGGCGCGTTCATCTACGCCTTTGGCATTGCCGTCTTTTTGGATCCCAATCACCTGGCTCCCGGCGGTGTTTCCGGTCTTTCGATCATCATCAACAGCTTAGTCAGATTCGGTGATTTTCAGCTCGGCACCGGTGTATGGATCTTTTTGATCAACATTCCGCTCATGATCGTCGGGCTGATCGTATTCAAAGTGAAATTTTTGGTCGGTACCGTGTATGTCACTGCGCTTTCCTCAGCCATCATTGAGGTCATAGACCGCGGATTTTCACATCTGATCCCCAATCTTACGGATCATTTGCTCATCGCCGCGCTTGGCGGCGGTGCGTTGGTGGCTCTTGGAATCGGCCTTGTATTTCGCGGCGGCGGTTCAACAGGTGGATTTGACATTGTGGTAAAGCTCTTGCGCCGCAAGTTCCGTCACATGAAAACCGGTGTGCTGTATATGTTTTTGGATTTTTCCATCATTATTCTGTCCGCCGTTGCTTTTCACGACGTTTTGGTCGCCATGTACGCAGTCGTCACGGTATTCACCAACTCAACCGTGCTTGATATCGTGCTTTACGGAAAGGACAATGCCAAGATGGTGTATATCATCACCGATCATCCCGAAGAGGTGAGTGAACGCTTGATGAAAGAGGTGGAGACCGGTGTGACCATGCTGCACGGTGAGGGCGCGTATACCAAAAAGAACAAGAAGGTGCTGATGTGCGTGCTGCACGACCACCAGTATCCCATGCTGCGCGACGTGGTCAAGCAGGAGGACAAGCACGCCTTCCTGATCGTGACCAAGGCCACCGAGATCTTTGGCGAGGGGTATAAAAATCCTTACGCAGAGGAGCTTTGATATAAAAATGCTGCTTTCGGGCAGCATTTTTTTCTGCCCACGAGGATCATGCGTAAAACACGGATGCGCGCTGCACGAGCCTTTCTGCAGGGAGGTTGCTTAAAGCATACCCGCTGCGGTGAAAGAGCGACCGTATGGGAACCCCTACCACCGCAACCGCTTCTCTCATTTCAAAGCAAAATGCTTTGAAACTCGTTCCGCTGCGGTCTTCTCGCTGCGGCTCGGTCACACTCGCGTTCTGACAGCCATTTAGGCTGTCATTCATTCCGCTCGTGCCGCTCCGCTACCTCCCCCGCGGGGAGGCTTATGAGCGCATCCGTTTTGCCTATTTGCCCGTTTCGGGAGACGTTCACCATCCGTTTTGTGCGAATGATGGCGAGGTTGTCCGACACAAAGCCTCCCCGCGGGGGAGGGGGACCGCAGCGGAGCGCAGTTGACCGAGGCACGAGGGAAACAAGTGACGCGGTTGCGGTGGTAGGGGTTCCCATTCGGACGCTCTTTCACCAAGAGCAGAACGTGAAAAAGCCACCACATATGTGATGACTAATTTCATTTATCTCCGCTCATCTCGCATCCCCATACTGCAGCCCTATCTTTCCATCATTCACCAATTTTGACACCGACTCTCAATCAGCGTGATATTGCATTTTGCTTTTCCGTTTGCTATACTATAGCCGAAGAGGCCACTTCAAATTCATTTTGAAAGGTGAATTATCTTGATGAAATTAAATTTTTCGGAGAATCTCAAAAAACTGCGTAAGCAAAAAGAAATCACGCAGGAGGCACTTGCCGACGTATTGGGTGTGTCGGGACAGTCAGTCTCGCGCTGGGAGATCGGAATATGCTATCCTGACGTGGAGCTTTTACCCTCGATCGCCAATTATTTTGGGGTGAGCGTAGATAGCTTGCTCTCCAACGATACAGAATCAAAGCAAAAGGAACAGGAGATCTTCTATCCAACACTTGACAGCATATCGGACGGTGCGGAACGCATTGAGTTTATCAGGGAATACTGTCGCAAATATCCCGAAAACGACGAGTATGCCTACGTGTTGGTGCAGGATATCAAGGACTACGCTGCGGCTGATGAGACAAAGCTTCGCAAATACATGCCGCTGGTAGATAAGGTGGTACCCAGACTGTTGGAAACGCGCTATCGTAATGCCACCATTCAGATCATGGTTTCCATTTGTGACGAGAAGGATCTGCAATCCTGGCTCAGCATGACACCCTACTCGGGATGGAGCAGACGCTACTGTTTGGTTGCACGCGCCATGGCACATGGCGACTGGGAGCAGGTACACGTACAACAGGGCTTGGAAATGTTGGAGAGCATGGCAGATCAGTTGGACCGTCGCTACCCCGATCAGTTAGGTCCTCAGGGAAAGGTGCAGTTCCACCGCGAGGTGCTGGACATGATTCGTTCCTTGGGCGGTGGTGTCGTACCCGCCGGCTGGAAGATGTTTTATGCCTACAAGCAGTTGGTCATGTCTGCCTGTCTGTTCGGTTGCGGTGAGAGCGAACAGGGCTGGGAGAATTTCCGCGAGGCGATTGCCATGTATCAAGAGGCTCATGCACTCCCCGAGGCATATCTCAGCATTGGCGGAAAGCTGTTTTCGGACTTAAAGGCAAGCAAGGATTGGAATTATGCCATTGATGGAAAGGGCAAGCGGTATAAGCTGTTCGCCATGGTGAATCTCTCCCGCTATAATGCCGTGTACATCTGTGACCTCTTGGAAAATCCCAGATGGGCATGGTTTGACAGCGTCAGAAATATGCCCGAGTACCGCGAAGCCCTTGACTGGGTTAAGCATAAGGTACAGGAGCAGAGAGACCAAGAGTGACGCAAGCGGTGAAAGAAAAAGACATTTCTCGGACGCTCTTCTACAAAAATCTGCAATGAATAAGCCACCACGAAAACCGTGGTGGCTTATAGTTAATTATTGTCAAATACGTCGTGTTGCTTACTTCGCATACCTCAGGCCGGCAAGGGCGTTGTTTTCGATGATGTTTTCAGCGTTATATACGATCAGAACGCCGTCGCAGCCATACTGCTCGATATAGGTCTGCAGCGGCTGCACACCGCCAACCGAGAGATTGACCACGACCAGATCGTAGTGCTGCGCCAAAAACGGCACCATGCTGTTAAAGAAGGAATCCTTTAGCACCAGCAGCGTTTCTCTGTCCTCGTCTGTATTCTTGGTCACGGTCAGAATGCCGTGCGTGCCGTCTAAGAATGCGGAATACTTGTCCTTTTTTGCAAGGTAATCGCGGTTATAAAAGCCGTCGAAGCGCACGCCCGTTTCGGGATCGGTGACGGTATACGCATCCTCGCCCTCAAAGTGCCAGATCTCCAAGGAATCGGGACGGGCAAACTTGAAGCCCGCGCGCGACCAGGTCGTGCCGTAAAACTCCTCCACCGTTTCGATCGTAAACGCGCTTTCGGGGACGGTCTCGTCCGCCCTGCCCCACGCGCTCATCAAGCTCTCGTACGCTGTGTACGCACCCTTGGTGGTCCAATGGTGGTCGGTGCGGTAATAGACGTACGCACCGCTCTCGTATGCATCCTGCATGAGCTTTCTCAGGTCAAGATAGCTGACGGAATCGTCAAGCCCCGCGTCAATATCCGCCCACAAGGCGTTGGCCGATTGCATGGGATAGTGCGTTTGCGCTCCCACCACGTCCAGCGTGCGCGGCGGCAGGATCACAGTCAGAGGGATCTCCTTGGCGGCAAACTCTGCGTGCAGCTTGTTGAGCGCATCTGTCTGCGCGTCGATGCTTTCTTTTGCATAAAAATCCGTGTCGTACACGCGCGTCAGGCGATCAACGTACGCGTCAAACCAGCGCACGGCCAGTTGACCGTCCTTGCCCAGCACCACGCCGTTGTTCTCCCCTTTTCCAAGCGCCAGCTCGGCCACGCCCTTGAGTCCCACAAGCGCATCACGTGCAGGAAACTGGTCGGCAAAATAGCTGTTCATCTGCTGACCGTATTTGCCCTCGGAAAGCGATTTCCAGGTCAGCTTTGGCAGCGTTTGCAGCGAGCGGTTTTCCTCTTCGGAAAAATCCTTGTCGGGCAAGGCCACAAACAAAATAAGGCCGAGCGCAAGAGGGACGACAAACAGCAGCACTGTCAGAATATTTGCAATTTTTTGATGCTTCATGCTTGCCTCCTCTCAGAAAATATAGTAAAGGAACGGACTGAAGGTCGAGTCCACCAGATATGCCGTGCAGAGCAGCAAGATCAGCGCGCAAAGCACGGGTGTGGCATACGTGACCGCAGGCTTTTGTCTGATCCTTTCAAAGATTCTTTTGGGCAGCGGTGTAGCTCCCACAAAGCAGACCACAAGCAGCGGCAGATAGCGCAGCGCCTCGTAGACCACCACGGGAGAAGCAAAGCCGACCGTCCCCGCACCGAACAGCCCCGTAAAGATCGCCCAGCCCTCGGACAGGTTGGGGAATGCGAAAATGATCCAGCCGATACCGATCAGCAAGAGCGCATACGCATGCGAGAACACGCGCGGCAGCTTTTCAAGCGCTTTGAGCAAAAACGCCTTTTCGATGACCAAGATGACCAGGAAATACACGCCCCAAAGCACGAAATTCCAGGACGCACCGTGCCAAAGGCCTGTCAGCAGCCACACGACTGCAAGGTTGAGATACTGGCGCGCCTTGCCCTTACGGTTGCCGCCAAGCGGAATATACACGTACTCGCGAAACCAGGTAGAAAGCGTGATGTGCCAGCGGCGCCAGAATTCTGTAATGCTCCTTGAAATATAAGGGTAGTCAAAGTTTTCCACAAAGCGGAAGCCGAACATTCTGCCAAGACCCATGGCCATGTCGGAATATCCGGAGAAGTCGAAGTAAATATGCAAGGTGTAGCAAATGACCGTCATCCACGCGCCAA
>JAZUSJ010000250.1:0-5310 GCA_045606685.1 Eubacteriales bacterium | reverse complement strand
TGTTCAGGGTGATCTCGCTTTTGCGCACCAAGCCCGAGGACGTGGAAAGATTTTTCCCCGAAAAGGGGAGTAACCCCGAAGTCGAACCCAGAACGGAATAATTATTGGGACAGCCGCGGCACCTGCCGCGGCTGTTTTGCGAGTTTGGCAGGTGGCCGGTGAGGTGCCTTACCCCGAGTGTCATCCTGAGCGGAGGGGTGACGACTCACACCCGCCCCGCAACTTCCCCTTGCCAAAATTCTTATTTTCTGTTACAATATTCTTAAAACCTTTACACACTTTTGAAATTTATCTGTCTATATAAGTGAAGAGCCTTAGAAAAATTCACAGGAGGTGGTACAGTGGCACAGCAAAAGAACAGTGTTTTGACCGACGAGCAGATCATTGATCTGTATTTTGCCAGAGAAGAGTGCGCCATTGCCGAAACGGATAAAAAATACAGCAGGTATCTTCACACGATCGCGTACAATATCCTTGCCGACAGGCTGGACTGCGAGGAATGCTTGCAGGACACGTATTTGCAGACGTGGCACGCCATTCCGCCCGAAAGACCGCGCGTTTTTCATGCGTTTTTGGCAAAGATCACGCGCAATCTTTCGCTCAATCGATATGAAATGCGAAAGGGAAAGGGGCGAGTGTCTGCCAAGGATTGCTGCCCGATGGACGAGGTGCAGGATTTCTTACCCGATCCGCACGGCCCGGAGGACGAGCTGCTGTCCATGACCGTCAAGCGCATCGTTGCGCAGTATCTTGAGGAAACCACGCGCCGCAGAATGTACATTTTTGTGTCCCGTTTTTTCTATTCGTTTACCGTGTCGCAGATCGCGGGACGACTTGGCTGCAGCACCTCCTTGGTCAACAAGGAGCTTGCCGAGATCAAGCGCGAGCTGCGTGACCGCTTTGAAAAGGAGGGGATCAACGTATGAAAAAGGAACAGTTTTTCAGATTGCTTGGCGATCTTGACGATGGTATTTTGGAACAATACCGTCAAATGGACGCGCAGCTTTCCCAAAAAATGCTGCGCAAAAAGCGAGCCATGCGTGCTATCATCATCGCCGCATGTCTTGCCTTGCTGATCGGCGCGTGCGTGCCTGTGGGGATGATGATTGCAGACCGGTTGGGCGAATACCCCGGACCGGGTGTGGAATCGGGTAGCGAAACTGTGCAGGGACCCGGGCAAGAGCTGCCCGCGCAGTGGATCGGCGTAAATGGTGAAGAAGAACTTGATATGATGCGCGAAATGGTTGAGAACGAGGATGAACGAGCATTGGAGCAATATATTGAGAGTCTTGAAGCACATGGCATTCAAAGCCGTCAAGATTTAATCGATTTTATTACCCTGGTGGATCATACCCCTTATCCGAAGCTGGTTAAGGGCGAGATCGTTTCGATGTATTATGCATGTCAAACCAATCACGAGCCCGCGTCATTGCGCGTAGTTGAAGTGGCTGATAGCGGAGAGAGGGTGTACTATAATCGTCTGCTTTCCATCGAGGATGCTGCTGCTTATATTACCCAAATTGAACAAGAAATTGCGAAAGAAAACCGACTGTCTGCACCTTTGTCCGTGGTTGACGGCAGATTGACGCTGTATACAGAACGACGTATGTATGTATCCCCGGATTACGTGATAGAATGGTGGGGTATTCTTGATGGCGTAGTGATTCAAATTCAATATGCTGCCTCCGATATATCCGAGATTGATACAGCCGTGCTGTTCGGTTCATTGGAGATTGCGGATTGCATCTTGCCCACCTTCCCGAGATTTGCTATGGCAAATACTAAGTTTGGCTCATTTGTCGAGCGTCCCGGATATCAGATCTACGCAACCGCGGATTCTCCCGGAGGCAACTTTGGAAACGTGGATTCCGAATGGATGTATGAAGAGTATTTCGATCCGAACGCAAAGCAAACCGTAGTCATTGAGCATCAGGGTGCGGAATATGAGCTGGAGTATCAGCATACGAAGCCGGCCAGATATACGCGTCAGTCGTATCATATTTATGAGTCCGAAAGTGCGGAGGCATGGCTGGATGCCAAAACAGGAGCGGTCATGCATTTTGATCCGCCGTTTAATCGGGATGAGATTGGAGAGGCATTGACCGAAGAGGAGCTTAAACAGGTGGCATACGACTTTTTTGCCACGCTGGTCAAGGATCCCGAGGCGTACCGTATTGAAGCGAAGTATTTTGAAAGCGGCGGTGCGAGTGTGAGCTTTGTGCGGTACGTAGGAGAATTGCCGTCCTGTGATAGTGCGTCGATTTCCCTAGGGCATGACGGCCAAATATATTATTATTATCTGAATTATTTGGGTGCTATGCGCAATGCGCAGCCTGTTTCGGACAGCGTGATAAAGATTGTGGGCGCTACACTGGAAAATATGGTGAGCGGATACGAGAACGGCACTTATGAGATCGATCAATATGTGCTGACCTTAGATGGAAGCCTTGCGCTGGACTGCAACGTGAGTATCACCTACACGGATTCCAATGGCCACCAATGGGGCGACGGCGCTTGGATGCTGTTTAAGCTGACTGAACCCTATACGGAAAAGGAATCCGATACTGTAACACCCGAGCCGGAGCCTTATGATCCGGAAATGGATCTGCCCAGAATACGGTATGAGTGGGATGATGTGGAGTTCGGTGATTTTCTGGAGACTCCGGAATATCATGTATATCAATCAAATTATTTAGCTGCTCCCGAATTTGAGGGATACGAGATTGATATCGACGTTTTGTCAAAGCAGTATCAGGATTCAAATGCACCTTCGACTGCAACAGTCAGGATCGCTGACAAAGAATACGTGTTGAATTACACGCATTCCAGAACACACGGACGAGAGAATGTGATAAGACCTATGCTCCAGGCAGCACATTGTTATGAGCTTGTGCAGGACAATGTGAGATACAGAGCTGAGCTGGATCAGAAAACGGGAGCATGTATTGCATTCTCGACCGAACAGGGAAGACATAGCGGGCCCCCGATTTATACGCCCGAACAAGCAGATGAAGTTGCACAAAACCTTTGGGAAACGGTGGTGCCGGACTTCGAAAACTATCATATGCCGAAGAGACTTGACCATACTGAAGTGTTTTATTACCATGAAGTAAAGGATCTCTGGTTTGTAACTTGCGAAGAAATCTCAATAGAGGTAAACTTGCAAAACGGAACTGTTCAATATCGCTCGAATTTTTTGGGTGCAATGCGAAATGTTGATGAGATTCCGGACTCTTTGGTTGCCCAGGCGATACAAACACTGACAGAAAAATTTCCTCCTGCTCCGGATTCTCCCGAGCTATTTAGCGGGTTTAATTATGGGATTGTCATTACCGAGGATGGAAGGTTGGCACTGGACTGTGGGATATATGTGCCATATACTGATCCGGAAACACAGCAAGAGACGCAGGATACCCTGGGTATGTTGATATACCTGACAGAACCGATGAAATAGAAAATCCATATTGCGCAGCCGCGGCAGATGCCGCGGCTGTTTGCGTTTTTTTGGCGAAAACAACCGAAAACGGAAAATTGATCTCCTGTGAAAATGCGAAGTCAAAAATAAAATTCCGATTACGGAACAAAACATTTGCAAAACCTATTGACAAACGGTCTGCGCGGGTGTATAATATTGCCATAACAGAATGAGGGCCTGCGCATTCGCAGGCGGAAGGGAAGGAATATTATTATGGCAAAGAAAGCAGCAGTTACGGAAGTCGTTGTAGATAAGAAGGCGGAAAAGCAAAGAGCGCTCAATACCGCCATGGCGCAGATCGAGCGTGAGTTTGGCGCAGGCGCGGTCATGCGTCTGGGCGAGAACGCACACATGGAGGTGCAGGCGGTCTCCACGGGATCTATCTCGCTGGACATGGCGCTGGGCATTGGCGGCGTTCCCAAGGGCAGAATTATTGAGATCTTCGGGCCCGAGTCCTCGGGTAAGACTACCGTTGCTTTGCACATCGTAGCAGAGGTGCAGAAGGCAGGCGGTGAGGCTGCGTTTATCGACGCGGAGCATGCGCTGGATCCCGTATATGCAAAGGCACTGGGCGTGGATATCAACAATCTGCTGGTTTCTCAGCCCGATTGCGGTGAGGATGCACTGGAAATTACCGAGGCACTGGTGCGCTCGGGCGCGATCGATTGCGTGGTCATCGACTCGGTGGCAGCGCTGGTTCCCAAGCAGGAGCTGGAAGGCGATATGGGCCAGGCGCAGATGGGTATGCAGGCGCGTCTTATGTCGCAGGCGATGCGTAAGCTGTCTGCTGTGATCAATAAGTCCAACTGCGTGGTCATCTTTATCAACCAGCTGCGTGAAAAGGTGGGCGTGATGTACGGTAACCCCGAAACCACCACGGGCGGCCGCGCGCTCAAGTTCTACGCGTCCGTGCGTATTGATATCAGAAAGACCGATCAGCTCAAGAACGGCAGCGACATTTACGGCAACCGCGTCAAGTGCAAGATCGTCAAAAATAAGGTCGCGCCTCCTTTCCGTGTTGCGGAGTTTGATATTCTGTACGGCAAGGGCATCTCTCGCTCCAGCGAGGTGCTGGATTTTGCGATCACCTCGGATATTATCAAGAAGAGCGGCTCGTGGTTCTCGTATAACGGCGAGAGGATCGGCCAGGGCAAGGACAACGTGCGCAAGCTGATCGAGGGCAATCCCGCCCTGATGGCCGAGATCGAGGAAAAGGTACGCGCGTTGCTTGCTAACCAGGATATGATGATAGAAGAGGAATTTGACCTTGACGACGAGGATGAGGACGACGCATTCGACATCCGCGTGCTCAAGGATGAGGAATAAGAGCGTCGAAAGGATATGGAAATTCGTATCAAGCGGATCACACCCGTACCCGATAAGGGACTTGTGTGGGTGACGCTGATCCTGCGCGGAGAGAGTGCCGAGCAATACCAAAAGGAGAAGTGTCCGCTGCTGCTTGCGCAGTATGAGAAAATGCAGCCCAAGATCGGTGTGATCGATGCCGAAACGGCTCAAAGGATCGCGGACGAGTCGGGCGTTTGCCGCGCCTACGTTCGTGGACTGACCTCGCTTTCGTACGGGGATCGCTCCGCGCGCGAGCTGACCTATAAGCTTGTGCAAAAGGGCTGCGACAAGGAGCATGCCGCGCGTGCGGTTGCCATGCTGATCGAGGCGGGGTATCTGCGCGAAAGCTCTGCTGCGCTTCGCGAAGCCGAGCGCAGCGTGGCCAAGCACAGAAGCCGCAGACGAGTGGAGTACGATCTGCGCGCCAAGGGCTATGACGCATCGGAAGCAGACGTGCAGGCATATCTTGACGAGGTGGACTTTGACGA
>JAZUSJ010000249.1:0-2862 GCA_045606685.1 Eubacteriales bacterium | reverse complement strand
TCGAGCGCGGCGACCACGATGCACTGCTTGCCATGAAGGGCAGATACTACGAGCTCTATACGGGCGTCAAGGAGCTGGATTAAATCAAAATGCTGAAGGGACTACTTCATTTTTGAAGCAGTCCCTTGTTTTTATTTGCATACAGTTATCCGCCAACAAAACAGTAAGGACACGCGCTATAAAGCCGTCCCTCAGGGGAAGGCTTTGCAGCGCATGTCCTGATTTTTTCCATATATCAAGGAGAAAATACTCAAACAACCGGACAATTCCACTCCCGGTGGATTTTTTCAACCGCCATTAAACGTCGCGGTTATTGCGTTTTGACCAAAATATGATATACTGTAATCAGAGCAAACGTTTGTTACTACCCCTGTTAGGAGATTATTATGGAATTAAACTTTTCACAAACCGTCAAAGCACTGCGCAAAGAGCGCGGTATCACGCAAGAGGAGCTTGCAAACCATCTCGGCATATCTATACAATCAGTTTCCAAATGGGAGCGCGGTGACGGCATGCCCGACATTTCTCTTTTGCCGCACATTGCAGCATTTTACGACACCACCGTGGACTATCTACTCGGCTGCGATGCCGTCCGCACCGAAAAGGCCATTCAGACCTTCAAGGAGCAGGCGCAAGCACTGATCAATCAGGGCAAGCGTCGGGAATCCTTGGAGCTTTGCCGACAGTATCAGCAGAGATACCCACACAACGAAACCGTGCTGAATCATCTGATGCACGATCTCTTCATTGTGGACAAAATCAATAACAGCGAAGAGATCATTGCCATTGGGGGCAAGCTGCTTGAAAGCAAAAATCCCGAGTTTCATTTTTCCGCTTTGCAAATGCTTGCAATGACGCATGCAGCCATCGGAAACGATCAGCTTGCCGTCGATTATGCTCGTCAGGTTCCCACTAATAAGGATATGCTGCGCCTGGTACTCAAGGGCGACGAGCTGGCCGAACATTGCAAGTGGTATTTCTGGAAGGTGTGCGACGAGCTTTACGTGACTGAAAGCAGACTGACCACCTGCCCCGAAGCCGGCTATACTCCTGCGGAGCGTCACGCCATCCGCAAGGCGATATACGATATCTTCCATATCGTTTTTTCGGACGGAGATTTCGGCTTTTGGGAAAACAGACTTGCAAGCGCCTGCCGCGGCTTAGCACTCTGTTCTGCAGAGATGGGCGAGATCGATCAAGCATTCGCCGAGCTGAATGAAATGTGCGAGCATCTTGAAAATTACGGCAAATTTTCAAGCATTGATCACACCTCTCCCATGGTCAAGGGCTTGCATTACGAGCATGCGCAGGTCGGCAGAAGCAGCGAGCGAAGCCTTGCCTGCACCTACCTTGCCCATATGGATGCCAATCCGTTGTTCAAATCGATCGCGGATGACGCCCGCATGGACGGCATCAAGCAAAGATTACGGGCAATTGGATAAAAATTCTCAAATATTTTCCATTCCCCTATTGACAATGCGATTGCTTTGTGTTATAATTTGATCATAGGAAGCGTTCGCTTGACTGCTTTTCATGGAGGTTTGATATGAAGCACTATCCCCCGCGCAGACTCAATGATGAAAAATTGGAGAAGCTGATCTGGTTTTTGCCCGGTCTTGCATCTACGCTGCTGGTCATTTTTATCGGCATTTTATATATCACGCCCTTTATTCTGATCGGTACGGCACTGTTTTACATGCACGGATATATCGCGCTGCTCGTCCCTGCTTTGGGTGTTGCGATCGCGGTGGCGGCTGTGCTGTGCGTGATCGCGCATTACAGATCCAAGTCGATGCGCCTGATCCGCCGCGTGTGCAAAAAGCAAGGATACTCTCTCAAGGTGCGCCACAACGTGCTGACAACCGCCATTTTGGCGCGCAAGGGCCCCGATATGGTGATCGACACGGGCGAGGAGGTTTTTGCGGTCAAATATATGCCCATTCTTTTACGAAAGCTGCAGGTGACCTTCAACCGCACGCACGCGACCATGCAGAACACGCTGCGCTTTTTCACCAAGCCCATGTTCCCGATCCCCGTGAAAAAGAAATTGAAATTTGAAACGGACGGCATTTTCGTGCGTCCCGATCAAAAGCTGGTCAAGGTTTTGCTGTTCTGCCCCACGCCCATCCGCGTGATTGGCTTCAAGGAGCCTGATGAAAAGGGCAGCGGCTTGGCACAAGACGATTACAAGCCCGACGTGACCGGCATGACCATGGTGGTACAGGCATCGAACTACGGCAACAAAATGAGAATGGTGACGCTCAAGCCGCTGGAGACCGAATACGGTGAGTTTGAAATGGACAACGGCATGCAGGACGTATGGGGTACGTTTACGTTTGGCGGCTTTGCCTTTGCGAGATACTTGGACAGAATGGAATACGAACGCATGGTCAAAAAGGAAAAGGCGCACAGACAAAGCAAGAACGCATGGGAGAAGTACAGACTCGGATAAGCCACACCACACGGACACCCCCACAGGATGAGAGTTTGGATCGAGCCTTTTCAAAGGCTCGCAGGTCGAGGGCAGCGCCCTCGTCGCCTCCGCAGAGGCGAAACCGTTCTCGGCGTTTCTTTTTTGCTAAGCTTTTTTCTTTGCGCCAGCGGTGTCAAAGAAAAAAGCGGGTGAAGAGTTAGGATGTGTTACATTGAGAAAACTCTCTCCGTTCTTTTTGAGCAAGGAGCTGCAAAGAAGAACATATTTGCTTCGCAAATTAAAACAGCATGGAGAGGTTTCGCCTCTGGGGAGGCGAGGAGGGCTTCGCGCCCCCCCCCTGCGCCGCCTTTTGTAAAAGGCGGGCGAAAACTTTCATCCTGTGGGGGTGATCCGTTTTGGGGAAGGTGGCGCAAAGCTTTCGCAAGAAA
>JAZUSJ010000248.1:0-3197 GCA_045606685.1 Eubacteriales bacterium | reverse complement strand
GCATCTGCACGCTTTGTAAATCTGTGCGGAGATTGGAATTTCCGTTACTATCCTTCCGTTAACAATATCGATGATTTCACAGCCGACAGCTTTGACACATCAAGCATGGAAACCATGACGGTTCCGCGTTCATGGCAAAGCGTTCTCGGTCGCGGCTACGACACCCCCAACTACACAAATGTAAACTATCCCTATCCTGAAGATCCCCCTAATGTACCCGATGACATTCCCTGCGCGCTTTATTCCCGTACGTTTGAGATGGATGAGCAATCGCTGGCATCACGCAACATTTACATAAATTTTGAGGGTGTTGACTCTTGTTTTTATCTGTTTGTGAACAACAAATTTGCCGCATACAGCCAGGTCAGCCATATGACAAGCGAGATCGACGTCACTCCCTACCTGCACGCAGGCGAAAACACGCTGACTGTACTGGTATTCAAGTGGTGCGAGGCAAGCTATCTGGAGGATCAGGACAAATTCCGCTGGTCGGGTATTTTCCGTGACGTCTATCTGCTTCTGCGCGATCCCGTGCATATTACGGACGTTTACAATCACCCCAAGGTAGCTGACGATCTTGCAAGCGCACAGCTCTCTTGCGAGCTGACGCTTTCGGGCAAGGCGCAGGTGTCCTATTCCCTGTCTGCCCCCGACGGTGCTACCGTGGCTTCGGGCAGTCTGATGGCAGACGGCTCGGCCGAGATCAAGATCTCGGTAGACGCACCCGAGCTGTGGAGCGACGAGATCCCCAATCTCTACGTGCTGCACCTGCAAAGCGGCAGCGAATACATTGATATTCCCGTAGGATTCAAGCACGTGCGCATTGCCGACAGCGTGCTGTATATCAATGGCCAAAAGGTCAAGGCCAAGGGCGTCAACCGCCACGACAGCCACCCCGTACTGGGCTCGACCACGCCCATGGATCATATGATCCGCGATCTGATGATCATGAAGCAGCACAATATCAACACGGTGCGCACCAGCCACTACCCCAACGATCCGCGCTTTTTGACGCTCTGCGACAGGCTCGGCTTTTACGTGGTGGACGAGGCTGACCTCGAAACGCACGGCATGGCCATGGTTGGCAGATGGGACGAGCTTTCCGACTCCCCCGACTGGACCGAGAGCTACGTGGATCGCGCACAGCGCATGATGGAGCGCGACAAGAACCACGCTTGCGTGCTGATGTGGTCGGTCGGTAACGAAATGGGCGTTGGCCGCAACCATGAGGCTATGGCAGACTACTACCACAGCCGTATGCCCGGTTGCCTTGTGCACTGGGAGGACAAATCCCGCCGCAATACCGATCATATCCGCACCATTTACAAGGATAAGACCGACGAGGAGATCCGCGAGCTTGTCAAGGATGATCATCTTGATATTGAGAGCCGCATGTACCCCGAGCTTGCCGAGATCAAGGACGTATATTTCGACCGAAAGCTGTTCGCCAAGCCCCTGTTCCTTTGCGAATACTCCCACGCCATGGGCAATGGCCCCGGATGCCTTGCCGATTACTGGGATCTGATCTACACGCACGACTCGTTCTTTGGCGGCTGCGTTTGGGAATTCATTGACCACGCGTGTGCCATCGGCGACGTCTATACCAATCCCAAATTCCGCTACGGCGGTGACTTTGGCGACACCCCGCACGACGCTAACTTCTGCACCGACGGGCTGGTGTACCCCGACCGCCGTCCGCACACGGGACTGATGGAATACAAGCAGGTCATCAAGCCCTTCCGCGCGACCTTTGACCAAAGCACAGGCACGCTGACGCTGACAAACCTGCGCTACTTTACCTCGCTTTGCGACCTCGATCTGCATTGGAAGCTGGAGTGCCGCGGCAAGGTCGTGGCCAACGGCAGCATCCACGCTCCCGACATAGCACCGCAGACAAGCGCGGACTTTCCCATTGCGTGGGATGCTGCGCTGACCGATTGCGTATATTTGAGTGTTTCGATGGTGCAAAATACCGACAAGCCCTGGGCGGCAGTCGGTCACGAGGTTGGCTTTGCGCAGTTTGAGATCCTGACCGAAGCGGCAGAGAAAGCACCGCTCGGCACAAAATCCTCTCCCTATGCGTCGGTCACGGCACAAGAGGCCAACGGCATCATCACGGTCACCACCGCGAGGACGGTCTACACCTTCAAGGACGGTCTGATCATCGGCATCCTTGACAACGGCAAGCAGCTGCTGTCCTCGCCCATGACGCCCACCGTTTGGCGTGCGCCCACCGATAACGACAGAAACATCCGTAACGAATGGCAGCGCCTTGGCATGCACACTGCAACCGTTGCCTGCGCGGGCTGCGAGATTGCAGAACAGACCGACGCATACGTCAAGGTCAAGGCAACCATGACGCTTGGAAACGACGGGGATCAGCCGATCGCCAAGATGCTCGCCACCTACACCGTATATGCCGAGGAGGGCTTGACCGTGGATATTGACACCGAAGTACGCAAGGACTTACCCCACCTGCCCAGATTCGGCCTGCAGTTTACCATGCCCGACGGCACCGAAAATCTGACCTACTTTGGCAAAGGCCCTGTGGAATCCTATGCAGACAAGCGTCACGCTGCGCATATGGGACTGTTCCGCACCACCGCCACCGACAACCACGAGCCTTACGTCAAGCCCCAGGAAAACGGTGCGCATGCAGACACGCGCTGGGCTTGCTTCTCCTCGCTGATCGGTCACGGCATCGCTGCCGTCAGCACCGCACGTGCGTTCAGCTTCAACTGCTCGCACTTCACACCCGCACAGCTGACCGCCACCGCACACAACGACGAGCTTGTACCGCTAAAAGAAACGGTGGTCAACCTTGACTACCGCCAAGACGGCATCGGCTCCAACTCCTGCGGCCCCGCACTTGAGCCAAAATGGCAGTTTGCCGAGAAGCACTTCACCTTCAGCATTCGTCTGTTGCCTGCATTTGTCGAGGGCATCGACCTGTTTGAGGAGATCGGAAGACAATAAAATACCATAGGGGCGGATTTTTCCGCCCCTTTTTTGCAAATATGCAGAATAAATCATTGCAGGGGAAGAATATTTGCGCTTGCTCTCATAGTAAAACCCCCGCCGAATATGCATCGGGTTCCAAAGGACAGTAAAACAGCCGATATGGATTTTATTCCGTATCGGCTGTTTTTCATTTGTGCCACCGCATTTGGTGGTGAGTAAGTGCGCATTTCCTGATA
>JAZUSJ010000247.1:0-3516 GCA_045606685.1 Eubacteriales bacterium | reverse complement strand
AGTTCGATCCCGAATTCTTCCATTCGGTGCTGACGCAAAAGGCTGCGATTGAAGAAGAATAACGCAAAATCGATGAAAGTTTTGATCAAACTTTTCCTAAAAGTTTGCGCAGGTCGAGGGCGCGAAGCCCTCGTCGCGCCCGCAGGCGCGAAACTCTACTGACGGCGTTTTAATTTGCGAAGCAAATATGTTCTTCTTTTGCGCCTACTTGCACAAAAAAGAACGGACAAAATTTTCTCACATAATATCCCAACAGTTGTTTCGGACGAATATATCTCCCCTGCGAAATTCTCTTTACATTTCCCGCTATCTATGCTATAATGTTCTCAAGAAACATTTCCCGGAGGATTTATGAAACGAACGATCCCATTTTGGGCAGTATGCATGGCCCTGATGCTTTTGCTCTGCGCCTGCAATACGCCCGATATACCAAACGTACCCGAAACGACAGACGCGCAGGCAGAGACAACCGAGCAGGTTGAGACGACCGATGCAGCGGACACGACCAATACCGAATTCAACGAAACAACCGAGCCCGAAAGCGAGACGGATAGCGAAACAGAACCCGATTGCACGCACGCGGACGCAGACGACAACGGCACGTGCGATCTTTGCACGGTATCGGTCATGGTGACGCTGGACTTTTTCGCGCTCAACGACCTGCACGGCAAATTCAACGACACAGACGATCAGCCCGGTGTAGACGAGCTCAGCACCTATCTCGAACTGGCCGAGCAGGCCAATCCCAATACCATTCTGCTCTCCTCGGGCGATATGTGGCAAGGCAGCGCGGAATCCGGGCTGACCAAGGGCTTGATCATCACCGACTGGATGAACGCCATGGGCTTTGCCGCCATGACCTTGGGCAACCATGAATTTGACTGGGGCGAGCAGGCCATTTACGACAATCTCGCACTTGCCGAGTTCCCTTTTCTGGCCATCAACATCTACGAGCGCGATACAAACACCTTGGCCGACTACTGTACCCCCTCGGTGCTGATAGACAAGGGCGAGGTGCAGATCGGTCTGATCGGTGCGATCGGTGATTGCTATTCCTCCATTTCCGCGGACAAGGTGGAGGACGTCTACTTTGTCACGGGAAACGCGCTGACCGAGCTTGTCAAGGCCGAGTCCGAGGCCTTGCGCGCACAGGGTGCGGACATCATCGTGTATTCCATTCACGACGGCGGCAGCGAATACGACTATGCACTTTCGGGCGATTACGTGGATCTCGTTTTTGAAGGTCATACGCACAAAAATTACGTCAAGAAAGACTCCAAGGGCATCTACCACCTGCAGGGCGGTGGCGATAACGACGGTATCTCCCACGCAGAGGCGCGCATCAATTACGTGACCGGCAGTTTGGTAGTCACCACGGCAGAATATCTGCCCACGCAGCGATATGCATCGTTTGAGGATCACAAAATCGTTGCACAGCTGGGAGAAAAGTACGCCGATCAGCTGGCGCAGGGCAACTTATCGCTTGGCCACAATGCAAAGATCCGTTATTCCAATCAGATCAAGCAAAAGGTTGCGGATCTGTATATCGAATACGGCATGGAGCGCTGGGGGGCGCAATACGATCTTGTGCTTGGCGGTGGCTTTATCTCCACCCGTTCGCCCTACGATCTTGCAGCAGGCGAGGTACAGTATGCCGATCTGCAAATGCTTCTCCCCTTTGACAATCAGATCGTGCTTTGCTCGATCAAGGGCTCGGATCTGCTGAGCAAATTCATCAACACAAGCAATTCCAATTACTACATTGCCTTCAGCGACTACGGGAGGGAGATTCAAGGCTCGATTGACCGAAATGCGACCTATTATATCGTCACCGATTCCTATTGCTCCTCCTACGCGCCCAACCGCCTGACCGTGATAGACACCTACGATCAGACCACCTTTGCACGCGATTTGATTGCAGAGTATATTAAGGATGGAAATTGGAGCAACTAAACGCAGAGCGGGGATTTTTTCCCCGCTCATTTTTGCGGCAGGAGCAAGTTTCACCCCAAGTGTCATCCTGAGCGAAGCAAAAATCCCAATCTGTCATCCTCGAGCGCAGCGAAGGATCTTGATTGGGATTGCACGCTCCGCTCAGGATGACACTCGGGGGAGCGGTTGTTCGCCATTTGCGGTATAATGTCATCCCTGTCCAAACAAGAAAGGGGCTTTTCTGCCCCTTTCTTGTTTCAGTCTGTCGAAAAACGCCCATCACGCGGAAGTGAAGATGGGCGTTTTGGTATATAGACGAGGGACAAATGAGAAAAAAGGAAAGAAGTTGGAGGGATGGTTATCCTTCCACTTTCTTTTGGCGAATTTTTTGAGATTCATGGCAGCAAACTTAAGCCTTACCCAATTAGAGACTTGGGCGAGGCCGCGGTAAGGTGTATAACGCATAGCGTGTTTTTCTTTCGCATCCGCAAAGACACGTTCAATGGTTTCTTTACGTTGCTTGTAAAGGTCCGCATACTTAGGAGTATACCGTGCGTCATCGGCAAGCTCCTCGTAATCCTTCCAGATATGCCTTTGTACGACCTTCACACAATCCTTGGAATGTGTGCAAAGATGTCTAGTCGGGCAGTTCTTGCATATCTCCGGATTGCTCTTGTATTCTCTGTATCCGTCTCTGTTGGTCGTACAATATTCAAGTGTATGGAATTCAGGACAGATGATGCAATCAAAATGCTCGTCATAAACGTATTTCCACCACTCATGTCCGCCATCCATAGTCATGGGTCTTTTGTAAGCTGTACTGAGAACCCTGTTGTCATCAAATACTTTCTTGCAGATATGGGGAGTTTTGTATGCGCTGTCTGCTACGATAGTCTCTACTTCAGGGAATTTCTCGGTTACTTTGTCATATACGTCATCGAATGCTACGCTATCGTGTACGTTGCCGGGGGTTACTACTGTTTCAAGGATATATCCGTGCTTGTCGCAAGCGGTGTGTGCTTCATATGCAAACTGTCTTTTGTGGTCACCTTTGACGAAAAGCCCACTGTCGGGATCGGTCACACTTTTGGTGACCGTCTTCATCTTCTTGCGGCGTTCCAGCTTCTTTCTTGATGTGTTTTTGTTTGGCTTTGAGGGTTTGGGCGGTTCGTTGTTATTATCCTCATCCTCGAAAGGCCTTTTGCCGTGCTCTTCACGATCTGCGTTGACCTCGTCCATGAGTTCCTTTGCATATCTCTTGGATGCTACGGGAACTTCTTCTTGAATCTTCTTTTTGTTGTTGGCATTTGCCTTGATGTGAGTACCGTCGATGAAGACCGCTGTGGGCGACAGATACCCCGCCTCTGCGATCTCATTCAAAATCCATGCAAATATCTGATCGACGGTTTCGCTTGTGAATCTGTGCTTAAAGTTGTAGCTGAGTGTAGAGAAATGTGGCGTTTCATCCTGCAAACTATATCCGAGAAACCAGCGGTATGCCATATTCACCTCTACCTCTGCTGCTGTTCTTCTCAACGAGGGCAACCCGTACAGGTGCTGGATCAATACCATCTTCACTAACAC
>JAZUSJ010000246.1:0-4194 GCA_045606685.1 Eubacteriales bacterium | reverse complement strand
ACGAGCATTGACAGCTTGCTGACCGGCAGAGTGCCGAAAAACAAAGAGGAGTGACGAATCTTCGTCAGTCCTTTTCTCTTTATTGATCATTCAGGTATCTGCATGCGGTCATGGCTGCTACTGCGCCGTCACCGCAAGCGGTGGTGATCTGTCGGATACTCTTGGTACGGCAATCGCCTGCCACAAACACACCAGGTGTTCCCGTCAGGCAATCCTCACCCGCCGCGATATAGCCGCGTGTGTCCAAGGTCGCGACATTTGCAAACGCGTCGTTGACCGGTACCTGACCGATGGCAACAAACACACCGTCCACGTCAAGGCGGATCTTGGTTCCCTTCTGATCCAAAATCAAGCCTGTCAGCTCATCCGTGCCAAGGAACTTATCCACAACGGCACCGTAGATGTAATCCACGTTTTCACGCTTTTCAAGCAGCGATACCAGCTTGCCCTCCCCTGTCAGATAGTCCAGATTCTGTACAATGGTCACCTTCTTGCAAATATCGGACAAAAGCACGGCCTCCTGCAAAGCCGAGTTGCCCCCGCCGATGACTGCAACGGTCTGATCGGCATAAAACGCTCCGTCACAAACCGCGCAGAACGAAATGCCGTTCCCGACGAACGATTCCTCGCCCTCCAGTCCCAGCATGCGGTGACGCGAGCCTGTGGCGATGATCACCGCACCGCATTCGTATTCCGTTCCCGATTCGCACACGACTGTCTTGGTCTTACCGTCACGGATCTCCACAGCCTCGTCCAGCTCAACATCTACGCCCTGCGCAAGCACCTGCTCGATCAGCTTATCCGCAAACTCGTTGCCGCTCATTTGCATAAAGCCGGGATAATTCTCGATCTTGGGGGAGAACACGATCTGGCCGCCAAAGCTTTCCTTTTCCAAAAGCAGCACCTTGCGATCTGCCCTTGCGGCATACAGGGCCGCGGTCATTCCCGCGGGCCCTGCGCCGATTACAACAATGTCATACATATTCGTAATCCTTAAATTCTTATGCGATTATACGTTTACGCTCTGCTCGATATACTTGCGGATATTGGAAACGTTCACGATCTTGTCAAAGCTGCCGTCATCGTGCAGTACGATCAGCGTGGGAGCCTGCTTGATCTCATACTTCTTGACAAGATCCGCATTGTCCTCTGCGTACAGCTTTTCGTAAGTCATGCCTGCCTTATCAAGGAAGGTGCAAGCCATCTTGCAGTTGGGGCAGGTCTTGGTTGCAAACAGGATCAGCTTGCTGCCCTCGCTCTCGCAGGTGCATGCCTGTTCTGCCACGGGCTCATCCTTGACAAAACGTCCCCGGAAATTATCCATGCTCTTCTTGATGTCGTACTCCTTACGCATCTCAAACTCAGCAGCCTTACCGTCGTTCCAGTTCTTGACAGGACGGTAATAACCGGTAATACGGCTGTAAACCTCGGTATCAGCACCGCACTCGGGGCAGGTATACTGCTCGCCTGCGATATAACCGTGGGTACGGCATACCGAATAGGTGGGCGACATGGTGTAGTAAGGCAGCTTGTAGTTCTCTGCGATCTTCTTGACAAGCGTAGCCGCTGCCTTCCAGGAGGGCAGCTTTTCGCCAAGGAACGCGTGGAATACGGTACCCGAGGTGTAGCGAGTCTGCAGCTCGTCCTGAATATCCAGTGCCTCGAAAATATCGGTGGTATAGTTGACAGGCAGGTGAGAAGAGTTGGTGTAGTAAGGTGTCTCGCCCTTCTCGGTTGCGGTCTTGATGTCGGGATAACGCTCTACATCGTGCTTAGCAAGACGGTAAGAGGTGGACTCTGCGGGAGTTGCCTCGAGGTTATACAGATCGCCGTACTCCTCCTGATAGTCGGACAGACGCTCTCTCATATGATCCAGCACCTGCTTGGTAAATTCCTGAGTTTCGGTATGCGTCATATCCTTACCGATCCAACGTGCGTTCAGACCTGCTTCGTTCATGCCGACCAGACCAATGGTCGAGAAGTGGTTATTGAAGGTGCCAAGGTAACGCTTGGTATAAGGATACAGGCCCTCGTCAAGCAGCTTGGTGATAACGGTTCTCTTGATCTTGAGCGATCTTGCGGAAATGTCCATGATGCGGTCAAGTCTCTTGTAGAAGTCCTCTTCATCCTTTGCAAGGTAAGCAATTCTGGGCATGTTGATGGTGACGACACCGATAGAGCCGGTGGACTCACCCGAGCCGAAGAAGCCACCCGATTTCTTGCGCAGCTCACGAAGGTCAAGGCGCAGTCTGCAGCACATGGAGCGCACGTCGCTGGGTTCCATATCGCTGTTGATGTAGTTGGAGAAGTAGGGAGTGCCGTACTTTGCGGTCATTTCGAAGAGCAGCTTGTTGTTCTCGGTTTCGGACCAGTCAAAGTTAGAGGTAATGGAGTATGTGGGGATGGGATACTGGAAGCCTCTGCCGTGGGCATCGCCCTCGATCATGGTCTCGATGAAGGCCTTGTTGACCATATCCATCTCCGCCTTACAATCCTTATACTTGAAGTCCATTTCCTTGCCGCCTACAATGCAGTTCAGCTCGGCAAGGTCTGCGGGAACGGTCCAGTCAAGGGTAATGTTGGAGAAGGGTGCCTGCGTACCCCAACGGGAAGGCGTATTGACACCGTAAATGAAGGACTCGATGCACTTCTTGACCTGATCGTAGGTCAGGTTGTCTGCCTTGACGAAGGGTGCCAGATAGGTATCAAACGAGGAGAATGCCTGTGCGCCTGCCCACTCGTTCTGCATGATACCGAGGGAGTTGACCATCTGGTTGCAAAGGGTTGCCAGGTGCTTTGCGGGAGCAGAGGTGATCTTACCGGTCACACCGCCAAGTCCCTCCTGGATCAGCTGCTTGAGCGACCAGCCTGCGCAATAGCCGGTCAGCATGGAAAGGTCGTGGATGTGGATATCCGCGTTTCTGTGTGCATTGCCGATCTCGTCGTCATAGATCTCGGACAGCCAGTAATTTGCGGTGATCGCACCCGAGTTGGAAAGGATCAGACCGCCAACCGAATAGGTAACGGTGGAGTTTTCCTTGACTCTCCAGTCGGTGTTCTTGACGTACTTATCCACGATATCCTTATAGTCCAGAATGGTGGACTTCATGTTACGCATCTTCTCTCTCTGTCTGCGGTAGAGAATATATGCCTTAGCCACGTCACCGTAGCCGCCCTGCACCAGTACGTTTTCGACGCTGTCCTGAATATCCTCGACAGCGATCAGACCGTCCTTGATCTTGGGCTCAAAATCAGCTGTGACCTTGAGTGCCAAAAAGTCGATCACGCTGGGATGGAACTGTCTTTCCTGTGCCTCGAACGCCATCTTGATCGCGTCTGAAATCTTGCTCAAATTAAAATCCGTAATCTTGCCGTCTCTTTTTAAAACCTTGTACATAGCTCTCTCCTTTTTAGTCATTTTATGTTGAAATATCAGTAAAAAAATAAAATACTGTAAAAACACCGAAGGCGGTGCTTTTACAGTATACTATATGTCGACGCATTTGTCAACCCCTTTTGACACAATATTTTGATGTTTTTTTAAATTTTAACACAATATATTGTGTCTCTGCGTTCAGACGCCGCGCAACTGCGCGCGCGGCACGTATGCTTTGAGCACATTGACCAAATCCTGCATTTGGTTTTTGTCATATCCGCTCAAAGGGCCACCGATCAGATCGCCCGAGTCGATAAAGCCCTGCAGATAGTGCGCGTGATCCCCCTTGAGCCAGACGCCCATGTCCTCTATATCCTCAGCCGAATGCAGCTCGCGCACCACGGTGGTGCGGAACTCAAAAGGCACATCCGACGCGCGCAAAAGCGCAATGCTCTGCTCGATGGGGGCGATATCAAATCCGGGAACGCCCACGGTTTTGGCATACTTTTCGCGGCTGTTTTTGATATCCATGGCCACGTAATCCAAAAGTCCCCGCTCGATCAGCGCTGCAAGTCTTTCGGGGTACGAGCCGTTGGTATCCAGCTTGACCGCATACCCAAGCTCACGCACGCGCAGGATGAAATCCTCCAGCCCGTGCTGGAGCAGCGGTTCGCCGCCCGTAATGGCCACGCCGTCCAATATTCCCTGTCTTTTCTTTAAGAATGCATAGATCTCTTCCTCAAAGAACGCAGGGTTCTCGCCCGGGCGCAGCACAAGGCTTGCGTTATGGCAGAAGGGACAGCGGAAATTACATCCGC